>CAVABL010000041.1:0-9457 GCA_963586735.1 Firmicutes bacterium TM09-10 | reverse complement strand
AAACAAAACTGCCTGGATTTTGGGTTTTCGTTCGTTGACGGGTTGTCGGCGGATATGGAAGACCTGTTGAACGAGAAGGGACGAGAGGACGCGGAAAAGTTTTTTGAGTACGTGCTTTGGTGCGTTGAAAACGGAATCGGACAAAAGCGCGAAAAACTGCCGACCGTAAGACAAAACTACGTTCCGCTCGGCAAAGTCGTGGATGAAAAATCGGATAAGTTTGACGTGGTCGTCGTTGCGGATTTGAAAAACGACAATCTGAAATCTATGGTGGACGATTTTTGCAACGCTTTGAAATATAAAACGAGAATAGTAAATCTTGCGGAGTTCAAGTTTAAGGGCGGTTGCATCGGCTGCTTCAATTGTACGGCGAGCGGAAATTGCATTTATAAGGACGGGTTTCAGGACTTGTTGCGAAACGAGATTTTGAGCGCGGATTCAATCGTGTATGCGTTTTCGGTGCAGGATCACTCGATGGGGACGACTTTCAAGACATTTGACGATCGTCAGTTTTGCAACGGACATCGCACGGTGAGCGAGGGTAAACCCTTTGCGTATATTGCGGACGGCGATTTGGAAAACGAAAACAATCTCGTCACCGTCATCAAGGCAAGGGCGGAAGTCGGGCATAACTTCCTTGCAGGCATAGCAATCGACGCAAAATCGACGCAAGCGACCGTTGATAAACTCGAATACGCGCTTGAAAATCACTACGTTCAACCGAGGAACTTCTACGGCGTGGGCGGTATGAAAATCTTCAGGGATCTCATTTGGGTGATGCGCGGATTGATGAAAGAGGATCATAAATTCTATAAAAAGCACGGACTTTATGACGATTTGCCGCAAAAACATAGGGGCAAAATGACTCTTATGTGTCTGCTTGGCGCACTGATACGCAATCCGAAAGTCAAAGCGAAAATGGGCAATATGATGAACGAGGGTATGATTTTGCCGTATAAAAAAGTGCTGGATAAAACGGAAAAAAGAGTTTGAAAATCGGGTGACATAATATATTGCCTTGCGCCGTTTGCGGTGCTATAATTAGGAAAATCAATAAATTGTCAGGCGGACTATGAAAAAAGATATTGTCAGATTGCAAGAGTTTGTGAAAAACAGCGGAATTGACGCTTACGTCGTGTTTACGAGCGACGATCACGGCAGTGAATATATCGTCGATCACTTCAAAACACGCGAGTTTTTGAGCGGTTTCACCGGCAGTGCGGGTACGCTCGTCGTGACGAAAGACGACGCATATCTGTGGACGGACGGAAGATACTTCATTCAGGCGGCAGAACAACTCAAAAGTACGGGTACGATTTTGATGAAGTCGGGCGTTGAGGGTGTGCCGACAATTTTCGAGTTTGTCAAAAAACTTTCCGATACGCCAAAAGTCGCTTTCGATTTCAAGACCGCTACTGTCGAGTTCGTTGAGGCTATGAAGAAGGCAATCAAGGGCGTCGAGATTGTCGACTGCGACGAAATAATCGACAAAATCTGGGAAAATCGTCCCGAAGTTGAACCGACTAAGGCTTGGTTTTTGAAAGATAAGGACGCCGGCGAAAGCGTGAAGAGCAAGATTGAAAATCTTAAGAAAGACGTTGAAAAACAAGGTTGCGATTTTGCGCTGGTGTCCTCGCTTGACGATATTGCCTGGCTTTTCAATATGAGGGGAAGCGACATTCAATACAACCCCGTCAATTATGCGTACGCAATAGTGTCAAAAGACGGCGTTACGCTGTTTGCCGACGAGAGAAAATTTGACGAAAAGGGAAGGAAAATCCTTGCGGAAAATAACGTCGAATTGCTTGCGTACGACGACGTGTACGGCGTGTGCGACGCAATCGAGGGAAGAGTGCTCGTGGATAAGGAAAAGACGAATTACGCTCTGTTTTCACGCATAAAAGACGCAAAAGAGGTTGACGTTTTCCCCACAACCGTGCGCAAGGCGGTGAAGAACGAGGTCGAGATAAAAAATATGAAAAAAGCGCACGTCGAGGACGGCGTGGCTATGCTCAAATTCATGCGCTATCTCAAAGAGAGAGCAGGCAAAGAGGATATGAGCGAGATTTCGATTGCCGACAAACTCGAAGCGTTCAGAAGAGAGAGCAAAAACTTCCTCGATTTGAGTTTCGATACGATTTGCGGATATGCCTCGAACGGCGCAATCGTGCACTACTCGGCAACGCCCGAAACGGATAAAAAGGTCGAAAACAAGGGGCTTTTGCTTGTGGACAGCGGCGCGCAATATCGCTACGGCACGACGGATATAACCCGTACGTTTGCAATGGGCAAGGTCACAAAAGAGGAAAAAGAGGCGTTTACAATCGTCCTCAAATCGCATATCGCGCTTGCAAGAGCGGTGTTTTTGAAGGGCGTGAGCGGCGCAAGACTGGATATGATTTCAAGAGCGCCGATGTATAAATTCGGAATGGATTTCAATCACGGTACGGGACACGGCGTGGGATATTTGCTCAACGTGCACGAAGGTCCTCAAAACATTTCGCCGAGAGCAAACTCGCCTAAATACGCAATGCTCCCGGGGATGATTACGTCAAACGAACCCGGGGTTTACGAGGAAGGGAAGTTTGGCGTGAGACACGAAAATCTCGTGCTTTGCGTTGAAAAAGAAAAGACGGAATACGGCACTTTTTGCGCTTTTGAGACACTCACGCTCGTGCCGTTCGACCTTGACGGCATTGACGCAAAACTTCTCACTGCCGACGAAAAGGCTTGGCTCAACGATTATCATAAGACGGTCTTTGACAGACTTCACAAATCGTTGCATGGCAAAGATTTGCTCTTCCTTGCAAAAGCGACGAGAGCGATTTGACAAACGCAGTTTTTGTAAAATCAAAGCATCGATTTTGCCGAATTTGTCACAAAACAGTATTTAATCAAATGAAAAGCAGGGCATAAACCCTGCTTTTTGAATTTTTTTTTACAGATAGAATAGATTAATCATTACCTAAAATATAGTTCGCATCTAAATCTAGTTCTTTGCACAATCTTGCGAACGTGTCAAGTTTAGGCAATTTTTTGGTGGTACTGTATTGAGTGACCATTTCAGGGGATACGCCGATTCTTTTGGCGATTTCTATTGTCGTTAAGCCACTGTTTTTGAGTTCTTCGCTTAACCTTTGTTTTATTATTTTATCTTCCATATTGATATTTTATAACTATTAGTTAGAAATAATACTTGACACTAACCAACGGTTAGCATATAATTTAGAAAAACAAAGATAAGGAGCAGAAAAATGAAACAATACAAAGTATTATCTCAAAAAGACAAATGGTTTTCCGGTAAATTTGATCCACAGAAACTTGAAGAAGCAATCAATGCTTACGCAAAACAAGGATGGATGTTAAAAAGTGCTTTTTCGACAGATATACCAAGTTTTATGGGCGGATCGAGACAGGAAGCAGTAATTATACTTGAGAGAGATGAGTAATGGCGTATAAATCTCTATATCATGAGTCACGATTCTTTTCGTTCGAGTTGTTGTTTGTATCTGCTAGTAGATTTTCGGAATTTTCGGTTTCCGCTTTGCATGAAGATCCTGTTTGTTCATTATTTTCCGCATTGTCGGCGGGAAGGTCTTTGTTGATTTCGTCGTTTATTGCCGACGGCGAATGTTCCTTGTTTTTGCCGTCACCCAGAGCGTAACGATAATCCTTTTTGACGATGTGCTTAACGTAGGGGTAGATAAGTACCGCGACGGCGAATACCCACGCGCACGGGTCGCCGAAACAAAGCGCGATGTAAGAGCCGTTGCTTGCAAGGGCGTTCGTCGCTCCGCCGTTGACGAGCGCGGGAACGAAAGTGCATATGAGAACGCGCGCTATGAGTTCGCCTGCGCCGGCGGCAAGCGTCCAACCCGATTTGCCGATGCCTTGCACCGCGTTGCGAAGTACGAAAAGCGTGGATAGGAAGAAGAAGAGCGACAAGTCTATGTAGAGGAATGTGTTGCCGAAATAGACGGATTTGTCGCTGATTTTGTCTGCCGACAAGAATACGTGCTGATACGCTCCGTTTATCGTGAGCAAAAGTCCTATGCCTGCACAAATTATCGTGAGTGCAAAACCGAGCAATATTGCCTGATTCGTGCCTTTTTTCACGCGCTCCGCGTCGCCTGCTCCGAGGCACTGCGCGTTGAAACTCACCATTGCCGTGCCGAGCGCCGAAAGAGGCGCCATTGCAAAGTTGATGAGTTTGTTTGCCGCGCCAACTCCGTTTTGCGCCGGGTTGCCGGCAACCATAAGTCCGTTTGGAAGAAGGTCGAATTTGATCGTTTCCGCAAGCATGACGATGAGTCCTATCGAAAGCACGGAAAACTGAAGTCCGAGGGGGACGCCTTGCTTGACGTGATCCCAAACGTCCTTCCACGCTATCTTGAAATCCTGCTTTTTAAGGCGCAAAAACTTGTACTTGACGAAAGTGTAAACGAAACATGCAATCGTGCACAGCGTTTGGGTGAGAATGGTCGCTCCCGCCGCGCCAGCAACGCCCCAACCGAATACTTTGATAAACAAAAGGTCGAGAGCAATGTTCATGAGCGTGGATATTAAAAGGAAAACGAGAGGGGTGAACGAGTCGCCTATGCTCCTCAATATGCTGATGATAAAGTTGTAAAAAAGTTGCGCTATCGTGCCGAGGAATATCACCAGACAATAAGTGTACGCCGCCTTGAAAACGACGGGGTTCTGCTCGGTGACGTTTACCCACGCAAGCATCGGCTTGATGCAAAACACCGAAACGAGAGTGAGAATAACGGTGATAATCGAGCAAAGTATGAACTGCGTGGCAAAGGACTTGCGCATGCCGTCTTCGTCGTGCGCGCCGAGTTTGTTTGACAATACGACGCAAAATCCCGCTGTGCATCCGAAGGCAAACTGCATGAATATGAACACGAGCGGTGAAGTGTCGTTGACGCCCGCAACCTCGTCGGCACTCAACGTTTGTCCGCATATCGCCGCATCCGAAAGAATGTAGAGTTGCTGCAAAAGATATGACACGATGATTGGCAAGGTGAATTTGATAAGCACTTTGATAATCGAGCCTTGCGTGAGGTCGATTTGCCCGAAAAGTGATTTTATTTTGTCCATAACAGACGATTTTTTTGAAGATTGCGTTTGATTCATGTGTTTGTTTTTTTTCCTCGTCGGCGCGTTGTGTTTCACCGAAAAATGCATTATATTTGTCTTGCATTTTGCTGTCAAGCGTTTTTGCAAAAATGAGTTTTTTTTGCATTTGCGGTTTCGTTTCGAGTGAGATAAGTCGAACGATTGCGTTGCGTGCGTGGCGGCGTTGCGCTTTTGCGACATTTTTATATTGATGCGCGCTCACGCGCGCGCGGAACGTGCGCTCGGGTGCTTGCGTGAGCGTTGCGTTGCTATGAGCGCGCGGAATGTGAAGGTGCGGAAACTTCAAAGAACGGTCGCTTTGCGGTGAAAAACGTTTGCGGTTGCGACGTTTGAGGCTCGTAAGGGCGAGGTTTGAGATAAGAGAAAAACTGCTAATAAAACGCAAAATGATATAAGACAATTGTATGATATTCTCCTTTGAAAAATACATTTCGTGTGATGATTAAAATTTTTTAATGAAAATGCAAAATAGTGGCGTATTTTGTTTGACACGGGTATTTTTTTTTGGATATAATGCCCATATCATTCAGAAGCAAACCAAATCGCAACGCACAACTTGCGGAATGTAAAATCCGCATACACCACTACATATTGTGGTAAAGGAGCGCGCTATGAAGATTTTGGAGGAGCGCATCCTGAGGGACGGCAAGGTTAAGCCCGGAAACGTCCTCAAGGTTGGCGGATTTCTCAATCATCTTATTGATCAACAATTGTTGGACGAGATCGGAAGGGAAATTTCTGCGCTCTTTTGCGGACAAAATATAACTAAAATTCTGACAATCGAAGCATCGGGAATAGCAATAGCATGCGCTGCCGCGCACTATGTGCAAGCCCCGGTGCTTTTTGCTAAAAAAAGTAAGACTATAAACATATCCTCGGACTGCTACTGCGCCGAGGTTTATTCGTTTACGCATCAGGTCACAAAAGTCGTTATGGTGGAAAAAGATTTCATTTCACCGAGCGACAGAGTGCTTATCGTGGACGACTTCCTCGCAAACGGGGCGGCTATCAACGGGCTTATGAGCATCGTCGAGCAAGCCGGCGCGACGCTCGTGGGGTGCGCGATTGCCATCGAGAAAGGTTTTCAGGGCGGTGGCGACACTCTGAGAGCAAAGGGCGTGAACGTTCAAAGCCTCGCTCTCATCGACAGCATGGACGACGAGGGACATATCGTGTTCAGACATTAACGGAATTTGCGCCAAAACGGCGTGAATATAGACAATCATAATGCCTAACGGCAAAATAAAAGGAGAAACGCATGAAAAAGAAAGTATTTGCAATTGTGCTTTGCTTGACTCTCGTAACCGCTATGGTTTTCGGTTTGGTTGCTTGCAACAATGACAGAAAAGACGACGTCGAAATCGTCGAATTGCCCGGTTATGAAATCGAATCACCCGACTACTCGGATCTCGAGATTCCGAGCACCTTCAAAATCGGTATGATTTGCTTGCACGACGAGAACTCGACTTACGACAAAAACTTCATCAGCGCAATGAAAGAAGTTCAAGAATATTTCGGTCTTTCTAACGAACAAGTCATCATTGCAACGGGTATTCCCGAAGGAAACGAGTGCTATACGAAGGCGTGCGAACTTGCTAACAGCGGTTGCGATATCGTGTTTGCAGACTCTTTCGGTCACGAACCCCACATGCTCAAAGCGGCAAAACAATATCCGAATACTCTCTTTGCTCACGCAACGGGTACGCAGGCAGCGGACGAGAATCGCGACAACTTCGTCAATGCGTTTGCTTCAATCTACGAGGGCAGATACCTTGCAGGTGTTGCGGCAGGCATGAAACTCAACGAGATGATTGAAAAAGGCGATATCACTGCGGATAATGCAAAAATGGGCTACGTCGGCGCATTCACATACGCAGAAGTTATCTCCGGTTATACATCGTTCTATCTCGGTGCAAAATCCGTTTGCCCCTCCGTCACGATGGAAGTTACGTTCACGGGAAGCTGGTATGACGAAACGAGAGAGAAAAACGCCGCTCTCAGCCTTATCAAGAGAGGTTGCAAGCTTATCAGCCAACACGCAGACTCTATGGGCGCTCCTAACGCTTGCGAAGAAAAGGGCGTTCCCAACGTTTCATACAACGGCTCGACGGTCAACGCTTGCCCCAATACGTTTATCATTTCTTCAAGAATCAATTGGGCACCTTATTACAAATATATCATTGCTCAAACCGTGAAGGGTGAAGCGGTCGCAAAAGATTGGGTCGGTACGCTCAAGACGGGTTCCGTGGAACTCACAGACCTCGGCGGAAAAGCAATGGCGGAAGGTACGGTTGAAAAAATCGTTGACGTGCGCAACCAACTTTTGAACGGCACGCTTCACGTGTTCGAAACAAGCAAGTTTACTGCTAATGGCGCAAAACTCGAAACATATACGGTTTCCGAAAACGACGTTGTGAAGAACGGATATTTTGCAGAATCCGACTTCCGTTCGGCACCTTACTTCGATGTGGAAATTGACGGCATCACCTTGCTCACACATGTTTATAGCGAGGACGATTACAAAGAAATTTAATCAGTGATTGTTTTTCGGATGAGCGAGCGTCGCTCGCTCATCCGAGTTGTATTTTCTGTTTGGCACCGAAGGGTGCTTTAACTCTTTTTTTCGGAGGATATGCAATGAGCGAAATCATTGTCGAAATGAAAAATATTTCAAAGAGATTCGGGAGCGTCGTGGCAAACTCACACGTCGATTTTGACGTGCGTAAGGGCGAAATCCTTTCCGTTCTCGGCGAAAACGGCAGCGGTAAGACGACGCTGATGAATATGCTTGCGGGAATATACTTTCCCGACGAAGGTCAAATCTTCGTCAACGGCGAAGAGGTCGTCATCAAATCGCCTATCGACGCGTTCAAGTATAAGATCGGTATGGTTCACCAACACTTCAAACTCGTCGATTTGTTCACCGCTTGCGACAATATTATGTTGGGAGAAAAATTCGCCTTTGACTTCAAGGAAGAGGCAAATAAAATCAAAAGCGAAAAAGAAAACGACGAAAAAGCAAAACGTCTCGCCGTTTTGAAATATATGGGACTGCCTTTCAAGGCGGTCGGAGAATACGTCAAATTCGATTATCTGAAGAGAAACAGACCGAAAAAACTTCAGGGAATCGTGGATAAATACGGATTCAATATCGACTTGTCAAGAAAAGTTTACGACTTGTCTGTCAGCGAAAAACAAACGGTTGAAATCATCAAGGTTTTGTATAGGGGGGCGGATATCCTCATCCTCGACGAGCCTACCGCCGTCCTCACGCCTCAGGAAATCGAAAAACTCTTTGATGTGCTGCGAAAAATGAGAGAGGACGGAAAATCAATCATCATCATCACCCATAAGCTCAACGAGGTTATGGAAATAAGCGACAGAGTGGCGGTGCTTCGCAAGGGCGAACACGTCGCAACAGTCAATACGTGCGAGACGAACGAGCAACAACTCACCGAAATGATGGTCGGACAAAAAGTCGAACTCGAAATCAACAGAACGACTCCTCACGACGTGAAAAAACGTATTGCCGTGAATAATCTCACCTGCAAGAACAGAGAGGGAATGTTTGCGCTGCAGGACGTGTCGTTCAATCTCTATTCGGGTGAAATCCTCGGCGTTGCCGGCATCGCCGGAAGCGGTCAGAAAGAAATGCTCGAATCTATTGCGGGTCTCGTGCGCCTCGAAAGCGGCGAAATAAAATACTTCGATCCGAAACAAAACGATCAGGAAGTGGATTTGAGAGCAAAAACTCCCGTGCAAATAAGAGAACTCGGCGTCAGATTGTCCTTCGTCCCTGAAGACAGACTGGGCATGGGGCTTGTGGGAAGCATGAATCTCGTTGACAATATGATGCTCCGCTCGTATAGCAAAGGACACTCGATTTTTGTTGACAGGCACGCTCCCAAAGACCTTGCGGAAACTATCGTGCACGATCTCGAAGTGGTTACGCCGTCTGTCAAAACTCCCGTCAGACGCTTGTCGGGCGGAAACGTGCAAAAAGTGCTCGTCGGTCGTGAAATCGCCGCCGCTCCTACGGTGCTTATGGCGGCATATCCCGTCAGAGGCTTGGACATAAACTCGTCGTATATGATTTATAATCTCCTCAACGAGCAGAAAGAAAAGGGCGTTGCGGTCGTGTTCGTTGGCGAGGACCTCGACGTGTTGCTTGCATTGTCCGACAGAATCGTGGTGCTTTGCGGCGGAAAAGTCAGCGGAATCGTCGACGCAAGAAAGACGACGAAAGAGCAAATCGGTTTGCTCATGACAAAAATGCCCGAAAACGTTGAAAGATTCGACGATTACGATATAAAAG
>CAVABL010000040.1:0-9618 GCA_963586735.1 Firmicutes bacterium TM09-10 | reverse complement strand
TTTTCAAAGTCGGCAAGCATACCGTCCACCATTTCCTTGCTTTGTTGCTCGCTCCCGATGATAGGACTGACCTCGGTTTCCACGTCCACTTTGACGATGTGCAAAGAGGGTGCTTTTGCGGTGAGTTTCACGCCGTACTGCTGTCCCTGCCTCAAAATTTCGGGTTGATTCAACTCGATTTCATCCATAGTCGGCGCAACGATTCCGTAGCCGAGCGTATCCACCTGTTCCATAGCGGATTGAATTTTTTGGATTTTTTCCCTATCTTTGCAAAGGGTTTTGAGTTCCTTGAACAAATCGTAGTTATCCTTGACGTCAACGCCGCACTGCTCGCTCGCAACTTTGAAGAACACGTCCTCGCCCGTTGTCATTTTCACGTGCACGCTGCCCTTACCCGCGTCGAGACTGATTGACGAGGGTTGCCAAAACTGCACGTTCTCGAAATACGCGTCGATTTTGTCGTAGTCGCGCATTTTTTCAATATCGTCCGCCATACTTCTCGCCCTGTCGAGAATCTCTCTCACGACGTCGGAATCGAGGGGCAGAGCCTGCACCCAGCGCGGCAAATCGAAGTCAATCGTCTTGACGGCAAATTCGAGCAACACGGTTTCCAAAATCTCGCTTATATCCCCCTCGTTCATATCGAGCGCATTTTTGACGACGACGGGAGCGTCGTATTTCTTTTCGAGTTCCTCTTTGAGATTTTGCGCGTCCTCCGAGCCGACGTCGGCAACGTTGAGCACGATTGCAAATGGTTTTTTACACTCTTTCAATTCTGCAATCACTCTCTCTTCCGCATTTATATAGTCCGCACGCGCAATCGAGCCGAAACTTCCGTCCGTCGTGACGGCAAGCGCGATAGTGCTATGCTCTTTTATGACCTTTTGCGTGCCTATTTCCGCTGCTTTTGAAAACGGCATATCCTCATCTGCCCACGGCGTAGACACCATACGTTCCTTTCCGTCCTCTTGCGCGCCGAGCGCCCCGTCCACGAGATATCCCACGCAGTCGATAAGTCGCAAATTGACGGCGATATTTTCGCCGATTGCAACCCTCACCGCCTCGTTCGGCACGAATCTCGGTTGCGTTGTCATGATTGTTTTTCCGTCAGCGGACTGCGGAATCTCGTCGATAGCGCGCGAACGCTCGTCGGGATTGACGATGCCGTCAACGACGAATTGTTGCATCACCTGCTTGATAATCGTAGATTTCCCCGTGCGCACCGGGCCGACGACGCCGACGTAAATATCCCCGCCGGTACGCGAGGCAATATCACGATAAAGGTCAAATTTATCCATAAACTCCTCCGATTTGGTTTGCTAAACTCTATGCCTCCTCAATCGGATTTATGCAACGCTCAAAAATTTCGTTTCGACTATTTTGCCAACTTCTCTCGTCTTTGGGCGCAAGCGGACAATTTCACCGACGCACGTTCGCTACTCACTTATTAACGCAATCCTCAACTTCAAAAACGGAACGGAAACTTTTATCCCCGCCATACGCTTATTTATGGCGTTCACACAAAAAATCGCGCCGTTCGGCGCGATTTTCAAGGTTTTCTTTTATATTTTTATTTCAAATTCTTTTCTATGAGCGCAATTTTGATGCAACACACAAGCACGTCCGTTGCAAAATCCAACTCTTCGAGAGACGGCACGCTCGGCGCAATGCGGATATTCGAATCGTCGTCGTCGATTTTATAGGGAAACGTTGAACCTGCTGCGGTAAATTTCACGCCTGCGTCGTTTGCGAGGCTCACTATACGCTTTGCACAGCCCGGCACGTCGAGGGATATGAAATATCCCCCTCTCGGAGTTGACCAGCGCACGTTGTCGTTTCCGTTGAACGCACTTTCCATTTTCGCTCTTACGATGTCGAATTTCGGACGGAGAATTGCGGCGTGTTGCGCCATAATTTTCTTGACATTGTCGGCATCTTTCAAAAATTCGACGTGCATAACCTGATTGACCTTGTTCGGATTGATTCTCTTGAAAAACAATCTTTTGAGCATATCCTGCACGTTATTTTGCGACGATGCAAACACTGCCACGCCACTGCCCGCAAAGGTTATTTTTGCGGTTGACATAAAGCAGTAAATCATATCGAGCGTGCCCGCTTTTCTTGCCACGTCAAATATATTTTTGAGTTTATCGTCCGTTTCGTAGAGTGAATGCACGCAGTATGCGTTGTCCCAGAACACGCGGAAATCTTTCGCTTTCGGTTTGAGATTCGCCATACGCTCGACCACCTTGTCCGAAAACACGATGCCCGTCGGGTTTGAATATTTCGGCACGCACCAAATGCCTTTGATGCTTTCGTCATCGTGCACGAGTTTTTCGACGAGATCCATATCGGGTCCGTCCTCGAGCATAGGCACGGTGATCATATCGATTCCGAAGTTTTCGCAAATCGAAAAGTGCCTGTCATAGCCGGGCGCAGGGCAAATGAATTTGACTTTTTTCAACTTATTCCAAGGCGTAGAGCCGAGCACGCCGAATTGCATTGCAAACTGCACCACGTTGTACATTATATCGAGCGACGATCCGTCAAGCACGATCACCTCGTCCGTTTTGACGCCGAGAATATCGGCAAACAGTTCTCTTGCTTGTTTGACGCCTGCGGGTTCGCCGTAGTTTCTCGCGTCGAAACCGCTCATTGCAAAGTTGCATTTTGCGGCGTTTTCAAGCATAGGCATAGCGATATCGAGTTGTTCTTTTGACGGTTTACCCCTCGTCATATCGACTGCTCTGTCTGCTTTTTGGAGTTTTTTGTAGACCTTCTGCTCTTTTTTGAGCATATCTTCCAATTCCGTTTTTGACAATGATGCGTAATCCATAGATTCTCCTATTTTCAATATATGTCATTGCGACGATATACGCCCGACGAAATGTCCAAGCATACATAGTATGCTTTCTCAACGACTATATCACCGCTTTTCGTGTTTTGCAATCGATTTTTGCAAGATTTTCAAGCCGAATTTTCAAGCGGATTGACATCCGATTTATTGGTCGCTCTCGTTGTTGCCCCTTATGAGCAATCTTATAGGAGTGCCCGAAAAATCGAAACTCTTTCTCAGTGCGTTTTCGAGGTATCTCTTATAACTGAAATGCACAATCGTGGGATCGTTGACCTTCAACACGAAAGTCGGAGGTGCGACGGACACTTGCGTGACGTAGAAAATCTTGAGTTTTTTGCCGAGATATGACGGCGGTTCGCTTATGCGGATAGCGTCGCCCACGACCTCGTTGAGAAGCCCAGTCGAAATACGTTTTCTTGAATTTGCGACGACTTCTTTGCACACGGGGAGCAGATTGTCAAGCCTTTTTCCGTTGAGCGCGGAGACATAAACGGACTTGAAGTAGTCCATATATTTCAAGTCTTCTTTCAATTTCTTTTCAAATTCGTAAATCGTATGCGTATTCTTGTCCACAAGGTCCCACTTATTCATGACGATGACGGATGGTTTCCCTTCCTCGTGCACGAACCCTGCGATTTTGACGTCCTGTTCGGTGAGTCCTTCGGTTGCGTCGCAAACGACGAGCACCACGTCCGCCCTGCGCACCGCGAGCAAACTTCTCATGACGGAGTATCTTTCAAGATCCTCGTTCACGACCTTCTTTTTGCGCATACCGGCAGTGTCGATGATCAGATATTTATCATCACCCACGTCGAGTTCTGTGTCGATAGCGTCGCGCGTCGTGCCCGCAATATCGCTCACGATGCAACGATCGTAACCGAGCAACCTGTTTGTTATGGAGCTTTTTCCGGCGTTCGGTTTTCCGACGATTGCGATCTTGATGCGATCGGGATCCTCGTCCGCCATATATTCGGGGATTTCTTCGAGAATAGCGTCAAGCAAATCCCCGAGTCCCTTGCCCTGTTCTGCGCTCACCGCGTGAGGTTCGCCAAATCCCAGCGCGTAAAAGTCGTACACGTTGCTCATATCGTTGTTGTCGATTTTGTTGACCGCAAGGATGACGGGGAGTTTCGACTTACGCAAAAAAGCGCACACGAGATTGTCGTCCGTCGTGAGTCCCGTTTTGCCGTCCACGACGTACAAAATAGCGTTTGCGGTATCGACCGCGATTTCAACTTGCGTGCGGATATGATTCCACATCACGTCGTCGCTTTTCAGTTCGAGACCGCCCGTATCTATGAGCGTAAACGCTCTTCCGCACCACTCGCAGTCGGCATAAATTCTGTCGCGCGTCACGCCGGGAGTATTCTCGACGATAGCGATTCTCTGTCCGGCAAGCCGATTGAACAGCGTGCTTTTTCCAACGTTTGGTCTTCCTACGATTGCCACCAATGGTTTCATATTATTCACCGATTCCGATTTTTATCAATTGTATTTTGCAACTTAAACGTGCGATTCCGTCAAGTTGCCTTATTTTTCGTCTTTGAAATGTTCGATTATTTTTTGAGCGGTATCGCTTCCCGAGTGCGATATGACGACGAACGGCGCGCCGAGAGTTTTTTCGACTTCCTCAACCGTCTTGTTGTCGAGGAAAGTGTCAGTAAACTCACGCAGCATATTGTCGGGTATGACGAAAGCGTCCGTCTTCACGCCCTTCACCTGCTCGATTATATCCCCCGCCGTAACGAGTCCGGCCACCGTAACCGTCTTGCCGAAGAAGTTGTTGATGATTGCGTGAACTTCAACCTGCAACCCGAGTTTGTCCGCGAGTTTTTTTGCGTACTCTTTGAGCAAAGGCGCAAACGAAACGCCCGTTATCATATCGATTCGTTTGCCGAGATTCATATCGGGAGCTTCCTGCAAACTATATTCAAAGTTGTCTTCCCAGTCCGCGATTAGTCCCACGCCGTTTTCGATTTGGTCAAACGCGCCGTAATAGGAACTCGGGGGCACTTTGACGTTTGCCTTGACGTAGTATTCGTCACTGCACCAACAGAAGTTTTCCCCGAACTCATCGTTCAACGCCTCGACGAGTTTTATGGTATCTCTTGCGTTCTGCTCGTCCACGGGTTTGAGTTTTGAAAGTTCCGCTCTATGCTCCGTCATACCCACGGGCACGACGGCAACAGTTTCGACGCCCTCGACGGAGTGCAATCCTCTTATGCTCTCTTCGAGCACTTTTCCGTCGTTGACGTCGGGCACGACGACGAGTTGCGTATGCATTTTTATTCCGTTTGCGCCGAGTCTGCGCATCTGCTCGGGCAACTTTCTCGTATTCGGATTTTTGAGAATATACTCTCTTATATCGTCGTTCCAGGCATGCACGGAGATATAAAGAGGGCTTAGTTTCAACCTTATCACTCTTTCGATTTCCTGCTCGCTCACATTCGTCATAGTGACGTACGATCCGCACATAAAACTATATCGATAGTCGTCGTCCTTGACATAAAGGCTCGGGCGCATATTTTTCGGCAGTTGATCAACGAAACAGAAAATACACTTATTTTTGCAAACGACGGGTTTCATATCGATTGCAAATTCCAATCCGAGCGACTGCCCGTCCTTTTTATGCACCTTGATAGTGTGCTCTTTTCCGTCGCGCACGATATCCACCGAAAATTTCTTTTCGTTGTCATAAAACAGATAGTCCAACTCGTCCACCATGTCGTATCCGCCGATACGCACCACGTCGTCGCCGAGCCTGAACCCTTGTTTCTTTGCAATTTCATTCAATTTCGTAATCTTTGGCATATCTTACCTATATTTTTTGCTCAATCTACATTCCCGCAACAACAATTGCCCCTTAGTGCGAATGGAATTCCTCAACCCACGCAAATCGTAAATATTGCTGTGCGCTTGCGCCTATGTCGCAAGCGGAAATTTGCAATTCTTCCACAACCCAAACGCAGTTTGGATATCATCGCCACAGGCGATATCATTGATTGCGCCCCTCACACCGCAATATACGCCGTGAGGAAATTCGCTATATTTTCAAGCGAACTCATCTCAACCCATTTTTCGCCGTTTGCGGCAATTTTCTCGCCTGCTTCCGTTTGCAAAAGTCGATACAACAGCCCGACGATTTCGAGTTCGTTTTTCGCAACGAGGCACAATTCGTTTGATGCGAGATACGCCACGTCCGCCTGTTCGTGTTCGTTTTCTTTGAGCACGATAGTCGGCACGCCGAGTTTGAAGCACTTATACAGCGTTGCGGGATCGTATTGCGTGATAGCAATGTCGCACACGGGCAAAACGTCATCGATTTGCTCTTGCGTTTTGACAAAGGACACTTTCGCTTCTGACGATTTCAGTGCGGTTGCCGACAGCGTTTCAAGCGTACGCTCGTCTTTCACGCACACCGCGAAATTTGCAATCGTCCCCTGATCTAGCAAAAGCGCAAACACGTTTTCGAGTTGCTTTTTATTTTGCACGTTGACGTAGACTGTCTTTGATTTCGGAAGTCCCATTTCCTGTTTTTTGATTGCGATTTCTTCCTTTGATTTTTTTTGAATTTCAAAGGGCAATCCCATCACCATGACGTCTTTTGATTTTATGCCTTGTCGCACCAAATCGGCTTTTACGTCCGCATTTTCAACGATAAAAACGCTTGTTGCGTCGTCATGCACTCTTTTGGGCAGCGCAAACGACTGCAAGATATAGATGATTTGCGTGCCGAATCTTGCGCGGCGTTTTGCGTCCACGGCGCAGTGATGCGCATACGGCGTCACGCACAACATATATTCGGGATGAAAGCGCTTGATGAGGTTGTTGATTCTGTTCACGCGCTTTGACAAACTCTTGCCTTTGAACATATCTTTGATGACTGCTTTATCCTTTTTTTCAAGCAAATATTGATATTCGCTTCCGCTATCCATCAGCCTGTCCAATGCGGAAAGTTTTGCCGCCGAGCCGTACTTATCGTCGCTTACTACGACGACGTTATGCGTTCCGATTTTGCGGATAGCGTCCGCAATTTTTTGCGAAATACCGTCGCTCTCGTCACGCGAAGTGAGGATCAATATGATGCGTTTTCTATACATTTCACACCTCTTGTTTTGCTTGCCGCTTGCCTATTCGTTTGAAAACATATTCCCTCCCGCGCTCTCGCAAGGGAGAAATTTTCACTTTCAATCTTCAACGATCACCGGGATAATGATCGGGAATTGTCTGTCTTTATAGAAGAGTTTTCTCACTGCTTTTTTGACCATTCTTGCAACCTCGTTGACATCCACCTTGTCAAAATCCGCGCCGTTGACGGTGTCGATAGCCGCTTTTTTGATGTTTGCCACGACGTCGTCGGTGAGATTGAAGCCTCTTGCCACGATATCCACGTCCCCGACGATTTTTCCGAGGTCTGTATCGACGGCGCAGAGCACGACGAGCATTCCGTATTCGGCGAGCGATTTTCTGTCGTTGACGACGGATTTTCCGTTTTCAAGCACGACTCCGTCCACGTACGCGTTGCCGGCGGTGACGTTTGAGTGTTGTCTTATGCCCTTATGGTTTACACCGTAGCACTCCCCGATGTTCGGGATGACAATATTTTTCGAGGGCACGCCGAGTGTTTTTGCGATTACCGCATGCTTATATTGATGACGATATTCGCCGTGCACGGGCATGAAATATTCGGGTTGCACGAGGGTGAGCATGAGTTTGAGTTCTTCCTCGTACGCGTGCCCCGACACGTGTATATCGTTCATAGCGTCGTAGATGACGTTTGCGCCTTTTCTGAACAAATCGTTGATGACGTCGTAGACGGATTTTTCATTGCCGGGGATAGGCGACGACGACAAAACGACGAGGTCCTGCGATCCGATGTTGATTTTGTTGAACTCTCCTTTGGAGAGTTTGTTGAGCGCGGACAGCGGTTCACCCTGCGAGCCGGTTGCCAGAATGACGGTTTCCGATGGAAGCAATTTCCCCACGCTTTCGACGATAACGCCCTTTGGCACCTGCAATTCACCGCACGCCGATGCGACATCCACCATCCCCTTCATACTTCTTCCCGCAAGCACGACTTTTCTATGGTACTTATGCGCGAGCGTAAGCACCTGTTGCACGCGGTAGTTTGAGGATGCGAAGCACGCAATGACGATTCTCTTGTCGAGATTGGATGCAAATATATGTTCGAGGGTTTGCCCGACGACTTTTTCCGACGTAGAACTTCCCTTTCTTTCGACGTTCGTAGATTCGCCGAGCATGAGGAGCACGCCCTTTGCGCCGATTTCGGCGATACGCCCTATATCCGTTTTCTTTGCGTCAATCGGCGTGTTGTCGATTTTGAAGTCGCCCGTGACGAACACCGTCCCGACCTGCGTCGTTATAGCAAGAGCGCACGCGCCGGCCATAGAGTGACACACTTTGATGAATTCGACTTTGAATCCGCCGAGCGTAATAGTATCGCCTGCCGACACGGTGATGAGGTTTGCTTTTTTTCCGTTTTTATCGAGTTTTCTTTTGAGAAGCCCGATTGTGAGTGCCGTGCCGTAGATAGGCGTTTGTTTGAGGTCGTCAGCGTAATACGGGATTGCGCCGATGTGGTCCTCGTGGCCGTGCGTAAGCACGATACCGCGAAGTTTTGGCATATTTTCTTTGATATAGGTGATGTCGGGGATGATAGCGTCTATGCCGGGAGCTTCCTCGCTCGTAGCAAACGACACGCCGCAATCGACGACAATCATATCGTCGCCGCATTCGATAGCAGTCATATTTTTTCCGACCTCGCCGACACCGCCGAGGAAGGTCACTTTCACTGTTTTTGCATTTTTTGCCATATATATAACTCCGTTTTATCTTATTATTTAGTCGCGCAAAGCGCGCCTAATTCACTATTTTACTATATTACACCAATTCTCTCGCTCGCGCAAGAGTTTCGTCCAAAAGCGGCAAAAACAGTCGTTTTGCTCAAAAAAAATCTTTACAACGAGGCGTTTATCCCTTACGATTATATTATAGAAATCGCGCCGACGAATGCGATTATGACGCGAAAAGGAGATTTTATGAGAGTTTACAATTTTTCGGCAGGACCGGGGATGCTTCCGCTTGAAGTCATCGAGGAAGCGGGCAGAAATATCGCCGATTACAACGGATCGGGCATGAGCGTCATGGAGATGAGCCACCGTTCCAAGTGGTACGACGCAATAAACACCGAGGCGCTCGAGCTTGTTCGCGAGCTTATGCGTCTTCCCGACGACTATCACGTTATCATGGTACAAGGCGGAGCGTCAACGCAGTTCGAGGCAGTGCCGCTCAACCTGTTGAAGACGGGCAAAGCGGACTACATCGTCACCGGCAACTTTGCAAAGAAGGCATACAAAGAGGCGCAAAAATACGGCGACATCCGTCTCGTCGCGTCAAGCGAGGACAAAAAATTCACCTATATCCCCAAGACGACGCGCGCGGATTTCAGAGAGGACGCAAGTTACGTCCACATCACCGAAAACAACACTATATTCGGGCTCAAATACAACACTCTTCCCGACACGGGCAACGTGCCGTTGGTTGCAGATTTATCCTCGTGCATAATGAGCGAGGAGATTGACCCGAGCAGATATTCCCTCATTTATGCCGGAGCGCAAAAGAATCTTGCCCCTGCAGGCGTTACGCTTGTTATCGTCAAAGACGATATTCTCGGCGGCGAACTCCCCATATGTCCGACCATGCTCAAATATCGCACCCAGATTGACGCAAACAGTCTCTAC
>CAVABL010000039.1:7240-9832 GCA_963586735.1 Firmicutes bacterium TM09-10 | reverse complement strand
AGGGACGTTTTTTTGCGTTGTCGTGCAAAAAGCACGCCAAAAACACCTTTGTGAAATCCTGTTTGAGAGTATGCCGCGAATTAAGGCGCATTGCTGTGAGCACAACCGCTTTGCTGTGCGCAAAAAGTTCATCCGTCTGATAGGAACGAAGGCGTTTTGCCATGTCCTCGTAGTCGCAAAACAGGCGTTGCCGTCTTATTTCACTCAAGACTTTCTCGTCGATTTCGTCGGGATTTTCGCCCATAAGCAAATTTGCGCGCACTTCGGATGACGAAACGTCCTTGCCTACGTAATCGAGCAAAAGAAATTCACCGCCGAATTTTTGCTTTATATATTCAGCTTTTTTACAAATATCGTCGTATCCTTCCCTTGCGCAAACTGCAATCGGACAAACCTTGACGATTTTTTCAGGATGATACCACGTTTCAAAATATTCGAGGCTGTCGCCGCCGAGCAAAAAAGTTACATTGCCGTATTTTTCCTTCAAAATAGGAAGGGTGAACGCGGTATAATTGTCCTTGCCTCTTACGTTTTCGATGTCGTCAACAACGAAATCAACGCCCTCGAAAGCAATTTTCAAAAGAGCACACCTCTCGTCGAAACTCAAAAATCCCGCGCTTTTGTGCGGAGGCGTAAAGGACGGCACGAGCACTAATTTTGAAATGCCCAATTGACGCATTGCACATTTGCACATCGCAACGTGCTCTTTGTGAACAGGGTCAAACGTCCCTCCGAAAATCAACACTTTTTCCATGAAATTATTATACAACGCAACGAATTTTTTTTCAAGGAACGCGCGCATATATGTGAAAACAATCGTATTGCAAAAAGAAAAAGTGGCAACAATAGCGGTATGGCAAAAGTTGTGGACACCATCGTTGCAAGCGCAATAATCTTTTTGACGACTTTCGTGTGGTCGGCACTCATATTCAAAAACGCGATCGGTGCGCTTGTGTTTTCAATCGCGTTTGCAATCGTAATTGCGTTTTCGTTTTGTCACTTTTCAAAACGCGGAAAAAAGCCTTATACATACGACAGGCTTGAATCGGAATTTTGCATAAGAGGCGGCGAATATGTCATAGATTTAATCAATAGTATTATAAAAAACAATGATTTTGAGAGTTGTTCAAACTATATTTTGCTTGCAAACAGCATAATTATCGCGAATTTTAAGTTTTCACCGCTCGGTGCAAACGACATTGCAAACGCATGCAAACTTGCTTTAAGACACGAAAGAAACAAGATTTATCTCATCACGAAAGCCGTTGACAGAAAAGCGTGGCAGGTTGCTTATTTTGAAGAAATCCGCCTTGAAATCGTGAAAACGAAACAGGTTTTCAAGTTCCTTTCAAAACACAACGCACTACCCAATCTCAATAAAACGAAAAGCAAATTTTCAGCGAGAGCATTGATTCAAACGATATTTTCAAGGCGCAATTTCAAAAACTACGTCTTTTCGGGAGCAGTGCTTATCTGCGTATCATTTCTTACACCGCTGAAAATTTACTATATCGTTTTCGGAACTTTGCTCATGCTGCTTGCACTGATTTCCCTCACCCCACTCGGAAACGGAACAATCTCAACTCCGAAAATCTTTGACGAACTCGAAAAACAAACAGAATACGAATACGTGAGAGAAAAGAAAAATAACGAATTGATATAAAATCGACTTTTGCTTATTGAGAGCGCTATTTAGATGAATGAATAATGAAGAGTATCGCAAGACAGGAATGCACTTTGCGCACATGACTGTTTGAATGAGAGACTATGACGCAGTTATTCGCTCTTGTCACATGATATTAAACCTTGCCAAATCGATGAATAACGAGAAAGCGCCACTTGGATGACAACCCTAATTTACTATTCGTAAATGAGTTTGCAGACAAGCGACGCTAACAAAGTTAGTCGCGATTTGGCAGGGTTTAATCCACCCATTCAAATTCAAGGTCACCAATACAAACTATATCTCCCTCTTTCATCCCCTTCTTTTTGAGTTCGGCAATCACACCACGGTCTTTGAGGACTTTTTGGAAAAAGGCAAAGGAGTCCTGAGATGAAATGGTGACGTTCTGAATAAGGAAGTCAACGAGACCGCCGTCAACGAAGAATGAGCCGTCGGGAAGACGAGATACGGTGAATTTTTGGTCGGACTTGGGTTCGAGCTCAAAGTTTTCATCACGCTGTATGCGTTGAGGAGGCGGAAGTTCGTCCACTTTTTGTTTCATTGCGGCAAGAAGTTCGTCAAGTCCCTCATGCGTAACCGACGAGACGACGAACACTTTTTTGCCTATTGCTTTTTCGAATTTGTCGATTTCGGAGCGGTCGGTAAGCAAATCCGCTTTGCCTGCGACGACGATTTGAGGAATCTCGGCAAGTTTTTCACTGTAAGTTGCAAGTTCGGCATTGATTTTGTTGTAATCGTCAATTGGATCTCTGCCCTCACTGCCGCTTATGTCCACGATGTGCACGATGAGCCGCACACGTTCGATATGCCTGAGGAAATAATGTCCGAGCCCTGCGCCCTCGCTTGCACCCTCGATAAGACCAGGGATATCAGCGATGACAAAACTGCCTTCGTACATCTGCACGACC
>CAVABL010000039.1:0-7230 GCA_963586735.1 Firmicutes bacterium TM09-10 | reverse complement strand
ACCCCGAGATTGGGATTGATTGTCGTGAAGTGATAGTTTGCAATTTTCGGTTTCGCACTTGTAAGCACTGACAAAAGAGTGGATTTTCCTACGTTTGGAAAACCGACAAGTCCGACGTCAGCAATGGTTTTAAGTTCGAGAGTGACCTGATGCTCCTCCGTCGTTTCGCCAAGTTGCGAAAAAGAAGGCGCTTGACGTCTTGCATGCGCAAAACGGCTGTTGCCTTTCCCACCTCTGCCACCTTTGAGGGCAACGAACGTTTCACCGTCGGCAAAGAGGTCAGCGATGACATTTCCGCTTTCAGTGTCGCGTATGACAGTGCCAACGGGGACTTTTATGATGAGATTGGGAGCGGATTTGCCAGTGCAATTTTTCGCTTCGCCGTCGCCGCCGTTCTGCGCGCGATAGAATTTTTGAAACTTGAAATCGATGAGCGTGTTTAATTCCTTGTCCGCAACAAACACGACGTCACCGCCGTTGCCGCCGTCACCGCCGTCCGGGCCGCCGTTGGGCACGAACTTTTCACGGTGAAACGACACTTTCCCGTTGCCGCCGTTACCTGCTTTTATGAAAATTTTTACATAGTCCAGAAACATATTTTCCTCCTGTGCAAATGGTTTTAGTTTTCAAATGATTTGAGTATAGCCGCTGCCGAGCGTTTGCCTGCGCCCATTGCGAGTATGACCGTTGCCGCGCCCGTCATTGCGTCGCCTCCGACGTAAAGACGAGGAATGTTCGTCAATCCGTCCTCGTCTGCGACGATTGTGCCTTTTTTCGTGGTTTCGAGCAAGGGCATACTGCGTTTGATGAGTGGATTCGGAGTCGTGCCGAGCGCAACGATGACTTCGTCACAATCAACGACGAATTCGCTGCCTTCGATTGCAATCGGACTTCTGCGGCCGCTTACGTCAGGCTCGGCGAGTTGCATCCTGACACACTTCACGCCTTTGACGTCGTTTTTCTCGTCGCCGAGAATTTCAACGGGATTTGCAAGAAGCAAAAACTCCACGCCTTCCTCCTCCGCATGATTGATTTCCTCTTTTCTCGCCGGCATTTCCTCTCTGCCTCTGCGATAAACGAGTTTGACGTTCGCGCCCATACGGCGAGCGGTTCTCGCACTGTCCATAGCCACGTTTCCCGCGCCCACGACGACAACGTTTTTGCCGCGTTTTATCGGCGTTATCGCGCCGTCCTTGTACGCTTTCATAAGGTTAATTCTCGTCAAATATTCGTTTGCAGAGTACACGCCGTTAAGGTTTTCGCCCTTCACTTTCAAAAGCATCGGGACGCCCGCGCCGCTTGCGATGAACACGGCGTCGAATTCAAAAAGCAACTCGTCGATGAACACGGTTTTGCCGACGACTACATTCGTCTCGATATCAACACCGAGCGCGCGTACCTTGTCGATTTCCTCTTTGACGAGGGATTTCGGCAGTCTGAATTCGGGGATTCCGTAAACAAGCACGCCACCTGCCTCGTGTAACGCCTCAAAGACAGTGACGTCAACGCCTGCCCTTGCAAGATCGGCGGCGCATGAAAGCGATGCGGGTCCCGATCCGACGACGGCAACCTTTCTGCCGATTTTCGTAATGTTCGGCTTTTCGTCGAATCCGTTTTTAATTGCATAATCCGCAACGTATCTTTCGAGATTGCCGATTGCCACGCTCCCGCCGAGTTTGTCTTTGCGCACGCAATGCTTTTCACACTGATTTTCCTGCGGACAAACCCTTCCGCATATGGCGGGCAAATTGTTGTCGTGCTTTATCACGCGATATGCGCCTTCGATGTCGCCTTTTTTGACGTTTGCAATAAAATCCGGGATATGCACGCCGACAGGGCAACCGCTCATACACGGCGCGTTTTTGCAATTGAGGCATCTTTGCGCCTCGTCTTGCGCCAATCGTGCGGTGTAACCAAGTGCGACCTCGTCGAAATTTTTGATTCTTTCATCCGCAGGTTGAGTGGGCATATGGTGCCTTTGTTCAATCATAATTCCCTCCTCAAATTGCAAAGATGCTCTTTTTCTTCTTTAAGATAGGTTTTGCCTCTTGCGATAGCCTCGCTAAAATCGACAAGGTGACCGTCAAATTCGGGTCCGTCGATGCAAGCGTATTTGGTTTGGCCGCCGACACTCAAACGACAGCATGCGCACATACCAGTGCCGTCCACCATCATGGAATTCATGCTGACAATCGTGTGGATGCCCATGTCTTTTGTGAGGGTGCATACTGCTCGCATCATCGGGATAGGTCCGACGGCAAACACGCAATCGTACTTTTTCCCGCCGTCGACGAGTTGTTTGAGTTTGTCGGTGACAAAGCCTTTTTCGCCGCTCGAGCCGTCGTCGGTGACGAGATAAAGATTGCCCGAATACTTTGCAAAATCGTCGACATACATGAGTAAATCCTTGTTTCTTGCGCCGAGAACGACATCACAGTTTTTATTTTGAGCAAATAATTGTTTCGCCTGCGGATAAATCACGGCGGAACCGATGCCACCGCCGACAAGGCAAACGTTTTCGTATTCGGACAAATCGGTTGCGTTGCCGAGCGGTCCGACGAAATCGCAAAGCGCGTCACCCTCTTGCATCATGGCAAGTTTTGCCGTGGTATACCC
This sequence comes from Firmicutes bacterium TM09-10, assembly GCA_963586735.1. GTDB lineage: Bacteria > Bacillota > Clostridia > Christensenellales > CAG-917 > CAG-475. The sequence goes on along the minus strand of CAVABL010000039.1, from coordinate 4,614 downwards.
GACCTCCTGCACCATTATCGACACGGTGCCGCTACCGCGCGAATAGTCGCAGATTGTAAACGGAACGCGCTCGCCATCATCGTCGACGCGCAAAATAACAAACTGCCCCGCAAGGCAGTGTTTTGCCACAAGCGGCGCGTAAACTACGTACTCGTTGACGTGTGGAGCAAGTCGCTTTTTTTGGATTATCTCATATTTTTTCATCGTCGTTTTCAATTTTCCCCTCCAAAACGAGTTTTTTGTGATATTCACAACACTCTTTCAAGAGGCACTCTTTGCAATCGGGGCGTTGCGAGTGGCACGTGTATCTTCCGTGAAAGATGAGAAGATGATGAAGATGCCCCCACAAATTCTCGTCAAAAGCGTCCATAAGTTGCAATTCGGTTTGCTCGGGCGTTTTCGCGTGAGTGATGCCTATGCGGTTTGCCACCCTGAACACGTGCGTATCAACGGCAATTGCGTTCTCGCCGTACGCAACGGCCGCGACCACATTTGCCGTTTTTCGTCCGACACCTCTAAGTTTCATAAGTTCGTCGCGCGTTTTCGGCATACCGCCCATATCCAAAATGCTTTGGCTCAGGCTCTTTATCGCTTTTGCTTTATTATGATAAAATCCGCAAGAAAATATTTGCTTTTCAAGTTCCTCAACGTCCATATTCACAAAGTCTTGCGGAGTGGGCGCGATTTTGAAAAGTTCGCTCGTGACCTGATTCACGCGCTTGTCCGTGCATTGAGCGGACAAAACGACGGCGACAAGCAACTCAAACGGCGTTTCAAAGTGCAATTCGCAATCCGCCTCGTGATGCATCTCGTCGAGCAATTCGTATATTTTCTCGTTTTCTTTCGTCATAAGAAAGATTATTGCATAATTCGAGCAATTTTGCAAGAGTGTTGCAATATATTGCAAACATTATATGCTGCGTATGAGCAATAGTTCATTTGTGAAGAAAAAAACGCGAGAGCGGCCTATAAAATTTTCAAAGTCTTATGGCGTTTCCGTTTGCGCCGAAATAATAAAACCCGACGGCCGACGAAAAATTCCCTCGTTGCAGAACGATTTTTGCCTGTTGCATATCCTTTGCAAACAGTTTCACCGACAATCCGCACCCCACTTTTGCGGACGATGGCGTGTTGATAAGTCTGCAACTCACGTGATAGGACGCAAGTTCCTCAAAAAATCTCACGGCTTCGGCGCGCGAGCGGAACGCAACGAAAAATTCTCTCATAATATCCCTCCGAAAATATATGTAACCGCTCTCGATTTTAATATATTGACTTCACACATTTTTCGTGCAAAAGCGCATAAATTGCATAGACAAGGACAAAAAATGATATATCTCGACAACGCCGCAACATCAAGATTCAAGCCTAAATGCGCAATCGACGCGTTGCTTTTTGACGTTACGCACTCGGCAAACAGCGGTCGAGGCGGACACGACGAAGCGCTTGCAAAAAGCGTGCAAAATCAACGTTGCAGAGAATATCTTCTGTCATCTTTCAGCGCAAAAGACGACTACTCTCTGATTTTCACAAAAAATTGCACCGAAGCACTAAATCTTGCTATTTTCGGACTGCTTAAAGGCGGAGAGAGAGTCGTAACGAGCGTGAACGAACACAACTCAGTTCTGCGACCGCTGTTCAAACTGAAATCAGAGGGCAAAATATCCCTTGAAATCGTGGGCGTAAGTGCGGACGGAACGGTTGATTTGAAGAGTTTAGAAGAGGCGGCAAAGCATGCTGACGTAATGGTTTTGGGCGGAGCGTGCAATGTCACGGGAGCGGTTTGCGATATAGGCGAAATCGGCAAAATGTGCAAGAAAAACGGCATTGTTCTCGTGGTTGACGGAGCGCAAAGTACGCCGCTTATTCCACTGAATCTAAAAGACGAAGACGTTGCGATGTTCGCTTGCCCTGCACACAAAGGACTTCACGGCGTGCAAGGCGTGGGATTTTTAATCGTGAGGAAGGACATTGAACTTCAACCTCTGCTATACGGGGGAACGGGGACGTTTTCAAACGAACTTCTCCCCTCGATTGCCATGCCAGAATCGTTTGAGGCGGGAACGCAGTTTTCTGGCGGAATATGCGCCTTGCATCAAGGTGCGAAATGGACGTTCGACAACGTCGAACAAATACGAAAAAACACCGAAAATTTGACGAAATCGACAATCCATTCGCTTGAAAATATGGGCGCAACCATTTACACGCACGACTTTCGAGTCGGGGTCTTGTGTTTCAATCTGAAAAACGCCGACAGCGGATTCGTCGCCGACAAACTCAACGAATACGGCATTTGCGTGCGAGGCGGACTTCACTGCGCTCCCCTCGTCCACAAAACTCTCGGCACAACGGAGCAAGGCGGAGTTCGTGTGAGCGTCGGATGCGACACGACGAGCGTAGAAATGTCGTATTTCATTTCTTGCGCCGAGCGTATTTTGAAAAGTCTTAAATAGCAGAATTAAACCAAACGAAAACACGTCATATTAGTCGGGCAACTTGAATACTTTTACGCCGTCAACGTCAATCGACGAATTTAGAATTGCATTTTTTGCTTGAAACGGCGATATTCTGCTATACTTTTGGCAGAGCAGACAACACGCCCCCGCAACATACGGGGCGGCAACCGACGTTCCGCTCATAGACGAGTAAGTGCCGTGCGCTTTCAATCCTTTCACGTTCGTTCCCCTTGCGTACACATCAGGGCGTTTCACGCCCTTGTAACTTCCTCTCGACGAAAAACCTGCTATGTTATCATTGTCGTCAACCGCGCCGACGGCAATAACCTCGTTGCTTATTGCAGGCGATTTTAGGTTGTTAATGCCGCTGTTTCCCGACGCCGCAACAACGATAAGTCCGCTTCTTGCAAGCATCTCCGCGCCTATTTTCAATGGATCTGCGTATTCGAGAGGTTCTGCTCCGAAACTCATGCACACCACTCTCACATCGTACTTTCTGAAATTGTCAAAAAGCCACTGCATGCCGTCAAGAATCTTAAATGTGCCGCTTTCGCCCTTGTCGCCTATGACTTTGACGGACAAAATATTTGCCATCGGCGCAACGCCTCTTATGTCTCGTGCCGACAGCGTTCCGTTTCCGCACGCAACGCCCGCGACGAACGTGCCGTGTCCGTTGTCATCGTATGCAAATCTTTCGCCGCCCACAAAATCGACCGCGCCAATGATTCTGTTTTTGGGCACAGTTAAATCCATATGCATTGATACGCCCGTGTCCATAACGCAAAGCGTGACTCCTCTGCCGTCAAGACCTTTAAAAGTCGGAATCGGATAAAATATGTTATTAGAATAACCAAAAGCATCACTATTGCTCTTGCATTGTCGCTTTGACCGTTCAATTGTCACCGCAAAATTATCGCCGTCGCGCGTAACGTTGCCACCGAGTGTAAACGCCTTGCCCTGCGCGGTGACGTATTCGACCTCTCTCATTCGTGAAAGCCGTATTACGTCGTCAAGACCGCACTTTATCCCAACCGAACTTATGAAAGGATAACTTGCAACCACCTCAAAATTGCGCTCGAGCAAGCCAAGTTGCAAGGGATTTCGCACTCTCACGAGCGCATCCGCTCTCGCATCCGTCTTTTCGAGGGATTTGACAAGTCCGTCACTCACTTTGTCGGCATTTTTCAATTGCTCGATTATGCGCGCGTCAATTTTGTCCATATCAACCTTTGAGCATATCGATAATATTTCTCATCCTCTCACGCTGAAAATCGTTGAGCATGGGACTTAACGTTATATACATATTTTCAAGGGCGGCAAAATCGAGCGTGCCGTCCGCCCTCATTCGCCTTGCCGATTCAAGCAACTGCGCGGTAAGTTCTTCCTCGCTCTTTTGCGAAAATTCAGCGAACTTGTCTTCGTACGATTTTTGAGCGACCTTTTCGTTTCCGGCGTGACTGAACGAGCCTTTTGCGTTTTTGCCGCTCAATCCGTTGAAATCATAAAAATTCATAAAATCCTCCGCACGTTCAATATATGTGCGCATAAAATGGTTGTGACAGGTGGACTATGAATTTTGATATAAACACAATCTCGACACTCATGCAAATGCTCTCAAAAAACGGCGACGCAACAAAAAAGACGACAAACGAAAAACCGCACGTGAGCGATTATTCCACGAAAAAAGAAACTTCGGCGTTCTTGAGAGAAAACGGCATAGGTGAAAAAATATCTATAGATTCGCAAAAATCGCAAACGCCGAAAAACGATATATTTTCCGCTCTCACCTCGAAAAATCCGATGTTCGCCCTCTGTCAAGGGATGCAGAACGACAAATCCGACATGTCGTCAATGCTGCATCTTTTGATGTCACTCATGCAAAAGCAAAAAAACGAATCGCAAAGCAACGACGAAAAAAATGCAAAACCGAGCGACGATTCGCAAAAATGCGCTTCTTCGCTTTCTGATTCAACGCAAAATCCAAACGAAAATCGGGCGCAAAATCGAAACGATTGCGACAATCAAGAATTTACATCTAATTCGCAAAAACAAAAAACGCAACGAGAGATATTTTCTCCCGTTGCGTTTGCAGGTTACGAAGTTATGTCTTCTCTTTGCTCGCTCGTCAAAAAATCACGGCGTCCTTGTAGATAGGATG
>CAVABL010000038.1:448-9843 GCA_963586735.1 Firmicutes bacterium TM09-10 | reverse complement strand
GAATAAGAGCGTAGACTAAAAAGCGGTGAGGTTTGCTTTTGAGGCTTTGACTTGCGCCGCATGTATATAACGAAACACCTCAACAGGTCAGAAAAATGGCAAAGAAACAACACAAAGAAATTGAATACAACTCAGTCGTGCTTGACACCGTATTCGAGGACGTCATGCACAATTCGATGATTCCGTATTCGGAAAACGTCATACTCGATCGCGCGTTGCCAAGAGTCGAGGACGGCTTGAAACCCGTTCAACGCAGGGTGCTTTACTCAATGCACGAGATGGGACTTACGCCCGAGAAACCGCACAAAAAATGCGCGAGAATCGTTGGCGACTGCCTCGGAAAATACCATCCCCACGGCGACAGTTCGGTTTACGGCGCAATGGTGCGTATGGCGCAACCCTTCGTGATGCGTATGAAACTCGTCGACGGTCACGGCAACTTCGGTTCGGTGGATGGCGACGGCGCGGCGGCTATGCGTTATACAGAGGCGCGTATGAGTCCTCTTGCGCTCGAATTGTTGCGTGATCTCGACAAAGAAACGGTCACTTGGTCGCCAAACTTTGACGATAGTCTCGAAGAGCCGAACACGCTTCCGGGCCGATTTCCGAACCTCCTCGTCAACGGCGCAAACGGCATTGCGGTCGGCCTTGCAACGAACATCCCCACGCATAATATGGGTGAGTGTATCGACGCAACCGTGATGAAAATCGACAATCCAAACGCAACGATAAAGGATTTGTTCAAAGTGTTTCACGGTCCTGATTTCCCGACGGGCGGTTTCGTCATCCCCGTGGACAGCCTCGAAGACATCTATTCGACGGGCAAGGGAAGAATAAAAATCCGCTCGAGATTGCACATAGAAAACGACGACAACGGCAAAAAGAATATAGTCATAACCGAGATACCTTATCAGGTGTCGAAGTCGGAACTGCTCGCTCGCATCGCAGACCTCAAAGAAGCAAACAAGGATACTTTGCAGGGAATCGCGGAAATCGTGGACGAGAGCGACAAGTCGGGCACGAGGGCGGTCATCAAGTGCAAAAAGGACGCCGACGTCAACAAAATCGTTGCGTTCTTGTTCAAAAAAAGCAATCTCGAAATGGGGTATTCCATCAATATGGTGGCGATTGCAAACGGCAAACCCGAGCAATTGTCCCTCACGGCGTACCTCGATTATTATATCGAATATCAACGCAAAATCATCGTCAACCGCACGACTTACGACTTGAAAGCGGCAAAGGCAAGGGCGGAAATCGTCAAAGGATTGCTCGTTGCAATCCGCAATATCGACGAGGTCATCCGCATAATAAAAGAGTCGGAATCCACGACAAAGGCAAAGGAAACGCTGCGCGCAAGATTTGATTTGAGCGACGCTCAAGCGCAGGCAATCCTCGACATGCGCCTCAAGAGTCTTGCAAAACTCGAAGTGGGAAAACTCGAAGACGAACTTGCGTATCTCGAAAAACAAATCGCACTGTTCGAGGCGATTTTGGCATCCAAACGCAGACAACTTTCAATCGTCAAAGAGGAACTCGGTCAAATCAAAAAAACGCTCAATTCGGAGCGTATGACGGTGATTATGAGCGGCGAACAGGACGGCGAAAATTACACCGCTCCGAGCGAGGCAGAGGCGGTTGCCTATCGTGACGGCATCATTGTGACCAACAAGGACGGGCAACTTAGATTTATGTCGCAAAAGGCGTATACCACCGCAAAGAAGGACTTTGCTGCTTTGGGCGAGGACGCTCTGCCGACGTGTCACATGCAAGTCAACAACAAGGGCACTTTGTACGCCGTGACGAATCTCGGCAACCTCGTCAAAATCGACGTCACGTCGCTCCCAGAGAAAAAGTTTAAGGAAAAACCATTCAAACTCGGCGCAATCAATCAGGACGTGCAGACGGGCGAAAACGTCGTCAAACTCTTCTTCTTCGAGGGCGTACCCGTCGGGGAACTCGTGCTGTTCACAAAGCAGGGCGGCGCAAAGAGAGTGGATTTGGGCGAATTTTCAACCGCATCGAAAACATATCTTAAAGCAATCAATCTCGCCGACAAAGACGAGGTCGTGGGCGCGGATATCGTGGACGACGAGAAGAACGTCATGGAAGTCACAAAAGAAGGACAAGTGCTTGCCTATAAGGCAACGGAAATTCCTCTTCAAAGCAGGACGGCGGCGGGAGTGAAAGGCATCAAACTCGCCGATACGGACAGCGTCGTGTTTGCGGGACAGGTTGAGGAAGAGGGCGAAATCATCGTCGTGTCCAATACCGGCTATGCAAAGAGAGTGATCGCGTCTCTCATCGATCCGACGTCGAGATACCTCAAAGGCGTGAAGATAATCGAACTTGAAAAGTCCTACGTCAAATACGTCGGCACTGTGAAGATGCCCTATGACCTTGCGTTTGTGAGCGGCGGACAGACGAGCATCGTAAACACCGAAAATATCCGCATAGACACGAGAACCACGAAGGGCAAACAACTCTTCAAACAGGAAGTCACGCTCGTAACACCCGTTACGGACGGAGAAGAACTCAATTGACAATTTACGATTGCGTGAGGGACTTTGTCCCTCGCACAAAATACATAAGGATAAATTTATGAACAACATCGGTTTTGACAGCAACATGTATATGCAAAAACAGTCGGAACATATTTTGGAAAGAATAAGTCGTTTCGACAAACTTTACCTTGAATTCGGCGGTAAACTATTTGACGATTTGCACGCCGCAAGAGTGCTCCCCGGTTTCGATAAAGCGGCAAAAATCAAACTTTTGCAAAAACTTCGCGACAAGGCGGAGCTCATCATCTGCATCAACGCAAACGCAATCGAACGCAACAAAATCCGCGCGGATTACGGCATCACCTACGGCAGCGAAGTCGAAAGAATGATCGACAATATCTCTGCAATGGGCATATATATCAACTGCGTCGTCATCACGATGTTCACCGATCAGCAAGGCGCGTTGGCATACAAGCAAAAACTCGAAAATAGAGGGGTTAAGGTGTATATTCACCGTCCGACGAAGGGATATCCTCACGAAATCGACACTATAGTTTCGGACGAGGGCTACGGCGCAAATCCGTATATAACCACATCAAGACCGCTCGTCGTGCTCACTGCGCCCGGGCCGGGAAGCGGAAAACTCGCAACGTGTTTAAGTCAACTCTATCACGAAAACAAGATGGGCGTGAAGGCGGGCTATGCAAAGTTCGAGACGTTCCCGATATGGAATATTCCGCTCAATCACCCCGTCAACGTCGCGTACGAGGCGGCAACTGCCGACCTTCAGGACGTAAACAAAGTGGACAATTTCCACCTCGACGCCTACGGCGAAATCACCGTGAACTACAACCGCGATATAGAGGTGTTTCCCGTCGTCAAGAGCATACTCGAAAAGATAACGGGGCAGGAGTGTATATACAAATCGCCGACGGATATGGGCGTCAATATGGCGGGCTACTGCATCGTTGACGACGAGGCGTGCAGAGAAGCGTCAAAACAGGAAGTTTTGCGCAGATACTTCAAGGCTCTTTGCGACCTCAAAACAGGCTCTTGCACGCAGGAAACAGTCAGCAGACTCGAATTTTTGATGTCAAGGCTCGGTATAAACGTTTCGGACAGAAAAATCGTCGAGGTCGCAAAAAAGAAGAGCGACGACAACGACGGCTGCGGAGCAGTGGCACTGCAACTGCGCGACGGAAGAATCGTCACGGGCAAGAATACGAAGAGAATGAGCGCGTCCGCCGCTTGCGTGTTCAACGCGGTGAAAATGCTTGCAGGCATAAAAGACAATCAAAAACTCATTTCACCGTACGTCATCGGACCTATCATCGACCTTAAAACAAAGATTTTGAAAGAGCACAACAAGACGCTTACGCTCGAAGAGGCACTGTGCGCGCTGTCGATTTGCGCGGCATCCGACGCCAACGCGGCAACGGCAATGGAACAACTTCCGCTTCTTGACGGCTGTGACGCACATTCGACGCATATGCTGTTCAAAGCGGATGAAAATCCGTTCAGAAAACTCGGCGTGCGCCTCACTTGTTCACCGGAATACCTCGATAATACGCTGTTTATTGAGTAAAAAACTAACTTTGCAGAGTGAAATACGAGTTTATAGAGTTAAAAACCGGTTTGGATTAAAGACCGGTTTGTAGAGTTGCAGACTAGTAAACAAAGCAAAGGAACCGGTTTGTAGGGTAAAACTCATAAACGGTATGCCAAATGATATAAAGAATAGGGCGAAAACGCGTGAACGGTGGGCGGAAACGGCGAAAAAATATCAAAAATCACAACTAAATATCAAAAATCAACGCTAAAAAAGTGCAAAAAACGCATGAAAAACCGCTAAAAAACGCATAAAAAATGCGTAAAACACATAAAAAACGCTAAATAATGCCATGAGAGCATGTGCGAGAAAATGCGTGAGGAATACACGAGAACTTGCATGAGGAAAACATGAGAAAACGTGCAAGGCTGTGTGAGGAACTTGTGAGACTGTGCGGGGAATGCGCAGGGCTGTGTGAGGAACGCATGAGGGAACAAGACTTCACGAGAAGATACACGAGCACATGTATGAGAAACTCACGAGAACACATGGGGGATATGTGGGAGAATCACGATAACATGTGATAACATGCATGAGGGATGTGTGAGAAAATCTGGAGAACGCGTGAGAACTTGCGTGAGGAACACACGAGAACGCGTGAGAACATGGCATGGGGAACGAGTGAGAGAATCACGAGAACTTGCGAGAAGTCACGAAAAACGCACGAGAATCACGAGAATGCGGAGAATTACGAGAAACGCGTAAAAGGCTTGTGGGAAAAACACGTAATAACAATTGCAACGTGAAAAAATAATTTCAAGGAGATATATCTATGCTTTACGAATCGAGAGATCAGATCCCTGCCAAATATATATGGCATCTTGAGGACATAATCGCAAACAATCAGGCTTGGGAAGAGTTGTTTTTCAAGTGTGAGGAGCGCATCGGGCACTTTTCAAAATATCAGGATAAGTTGAACGACGAGGACGCGCTGTTCGAGTGTCTTGAATTTATGACGAGAATGATGCACGACATTTCATATTTGTACGGTTATGCAAAAATGCGTCTCGACCAAGATTCGAGGGACGCAACGCATCAGGGTATGGCAAACAGGGCGGATATGCTCTACGTGAAATACCTCACCGCAACGTCGTTCATCACGCCGGAAGTGAGCGAATTGCCGACGGAAAAACTCGTTGAATTGCAAAACAGCAAACGCTTTGCAGACTACGATACGTTCTTCAAGGAAATCATAAGAAGCAAGGACATCATCCTTTCAAAAAAAGAGGAAAAACTCCTCGGCGAAGTCGGTTTGTTTGCAGATAACGCAAGAGAAGTGTTCTCGATGTTTGACAACGCCGACGTCAAGTTTGCGCCCGTCAAGGACGAAAACGGAAACGAAGTGCAAATGAGTCACGGCGTGTACGGTATGCTTTTGCAAAGCACCGACCAGAGAGTGAGAAAAGACGCTTTTGACAGTATGTTCAACGCATACAAGGACCACATCAACACATTCGCCGCAAACTATGCGGGCAACGTCAAAAAAGATTGGTTCTATGCAAAAGTGAGAGGCTTCAAATCGTCGCTCGACTACTCGATGTACAACGAAAACGTGCCGTCGACTTGCTATAACAAACTGCTCGAAGCGGTGGGTAAGGGCACAGAACCGTTGCATAAATACATCGCTTTGAGAAAGAAGGTGCTCGGCGTCGAAACTCTCAATATGTACGACCTTTATACGTCAATCGTCAACGAGCAGGAACTTGCGCTCGAATACGAGGACGCAGTGGAACTCGTCAAAGAGGCTCTCAAAGTGACGGGCAAAGAATATTCGGATATCCTTGCAAGCGCGTTCAACAGCGGTTGGGTCGACGTGTACGAAAACAAGGGCAAGAGAAGCGGCGCATACTCCTGGGGCGTGTACGGCGTGCATCCGTTCGTGCTTTTGAACTATCAAAAGACAATTCACGACGTGTTCACAATCGCACACGAGATGGGACACGCAATGCACTCATATTTCAGCAATTCCACGCTGCCCGAACAGAAGGCGGACTACGTCATTTTCGTTGCGGAAATCGCGTCGACGGTCAACGAGGTTTTGCTCCTCAAACACCTTTTGAAAACGGCAACGGGTGAGTTCAGAGAATATTTGCTTTCATACTATCTCGATATGTTCCGCACCACGCTTTTCAGACAAACCATGTTCAGCGAGTTTGAAACGATTGCGCACAATATGGTCGAGCAGGGCGAACCTATCACCGCAACCGCGCTGTCGGACGCATACTACGAACTAAACAAAAAATACTACGGCGAGGCGGTCGAACACAACGACCTCATCGGATACGAGTGGGCGAGAATTCCGCACTTCTACACGAGTTATTACGTGTATAAATACGCAACGGGCATCACGACGGCGGTGTCGATTGCAAACAACATCATCAAGGGCGGAGAAGAGTATTTTGCAAAATACAAAAAATTCCTCTCGGCAGGCGGAAGTATGCCTCCGCTCGATATAATTCGTCTTGCGGACGTTGACCTCGAGAGCGACGCGCCGTACGAACTTGCAATGAAAGAGTTTTCGGAAACGCTTTGCGAACTCGAAAAATCGTTCAATCTGTGAAAACGACGGTTGCGAAAAGATTTTCGCGAACGCTCGATTGCAAATAATCGTGACGGACGTGCAAAAATAGTTTCGATGTGCTTGCGCAATCGAAAAAGTCCTCGACTTGCCAAAAGCAACGCAATGAGTGCACAGGATATGAAAAAAAGAAAAATAACGGCAATCGTGTTGATTTTCGCGCTTGTGATTGCAAGCGCGTTTTGCCTTTGCGCTTGCGACAAACAAGATGATTCGGACGGGGACGTCATACGCAATTTGTATATCTATTCGGTTGAATTGCAAAAAAAAGACGACACGCAAAACGCAACCGACGCGACGGACGACAACGTTGCGCTCGTGTATGTGACGTTTTCGCAAACGAGCAGAAAAATCGAGGGCGCAACGGCACTTTGGCACAGCGAAAAAAGCAAGGATACGGAGTTCTACTATTTGACGAAAACGAGCATAACTTTGAATCCGAATGCGATATTTTGTGCCGTCAAGGAAAGCGTACCACAAGAAGAACTCACCGACGGCGAGGTTGTGTACAATCGCTTGAAAGTGGTTTTGAGATATGATACAATCTATAAATCTATAAAAAGTGACGGTGAAATCACACGCACGCAAAGGACGTATACTCACAAATTCGCCCTTGACGAGAGCTTGGAAAACGACGTTTTCACGCTTGAAATGCGCACTCCGAACTCGGCAAACTGGTATGCTGTCCTCGTGGCTTGCGCACTGGTCGTCGCGCTCGTGGCAATCATCGTAACTTGTGCTGTGAAGGGTGCAAAATGCCAAAAGACGAAAACAAAAGAGTGACGAGAGGTATGCCGAACAACGTCGACGCCGAAGCGTCGGTGCTCGGCTCTATCCTCATTGACAACAAAGCGGCGGACATCATCATCCCGATGCTCAAAGCGGAGGATTTTTATCTTTCGCAAAACAGGCTTATATTCGGCGTGATGAAGAAACTTCAAACCGAAAGCAAACCTATCGATACGGTGTCCGTTTGCGACGCGCTCGAACTTGCGGGTAAACTCGACGAGGTCGGCTCGATTGCGTATTTGAGCGAACTTGCAGAGGGCGTCGTGTCGGCGGCTAACGGCGAATATTATGCAAGCATAATAAAGCGCGACAGTCTGACGAGAAAAGTCATCGAGGCGGGCAACGACATCGCAAAATTCGGCTATGAGTGTCAAGACGGCAAAGACGCTCTCGACAACGCCGAAAAACTCGTCTACGCAATTGCGGAGCAGTCAAGCGAAAAGGCTCTCGTCAAGGTTGACGACGCCGCCGCGCTTGCGCTCAAAACCATTCAGGACGTGCAAGCCGGCAACGTGCCTAAAAACACGATATACACGGATTTTCCGAATTTCGACCAAAAAACGCACGGCTTGAAACCGGGCGAAATGGTGCTTATTGCCGCTCGTCCTTCGGTCGGTAAAACCGCGTTTGCGCTCAATATCGCGGCAAACGTTGCGCTCAATCACGGCAAAAAAGTCGCTATATTCTCACTGGAAATGCCTGCGGATTTGCTTGCAAAACGTATGCTTGCATATATATCCAAAGTGTCGCTGACGAGAATGGCAACGAGGGGCGGTTTGACGGGAACCGACCTTAAAAAACTCTACAACGGATTCAAAGCGTTGATTGCGGCGGATATTTATATTGACGATTATTCGATGAACGGTCCTACGGACGTGCTGTCAAAGTGCCGTCGATTGAAGAGAGAAAAGGGACTTGACCTCGTCATAATCGACTATTTGCAACTCATGACCTCGCAAAAGAACGGAAGAGCGGCGGAAAGTCGTCAGGTTGAAGTGAGCGATATGTCGAGAAAAATGAAAATCTATGCAAAAGAACTCGATTGTCCTATCATCTTGCTTTCGCAAATGTCTCGTGGCATCGAGCAACGTCCCGACCATACTCCTCAACTTTCCGACCTTCGCGAATCGGGTTCAATCGAACAGGACGCAGATGTCGTCATGTTCCTCAACAACCCGAGCAAGTATAATTCCGCATTGCCCGCAAACGAGGTCATCCTCGACGTGAAAAAGAACAGAAACGGCACTATCGGCGAAATTAAACTCGACTGGGACGGCGATACGACGACGTTCAAAGAGTGCGTGGACGACAACGCAAACACCACCGAATACGTCTATAACGAGCAGAAGAAGCGCGAGGACGACGAGGAAGGCGGCGTCGATATGAAGGCGATTTCGGACGTCGCAGAGGAATTGCACGAGATTGCGGCGGCAGATTCGGATATGCCTTTCGAGATGCCGTTCGGCACGGACGACGGCGAGCAAACGCCTCCGCCGAGCGACGACGATATTCCCGACGAGGACGACGAATACGTTGACGAAGGGGACGAGATCGACGACGGAGATATTCCGTTTTGACGTCTTGTGAAAAATTGAAAAATAATTTGACGAAAAAGAGTTTGACGTTCGTTGAACTCTTTTTTTGAGGGTTTTGAAAATGTTTTTATGTTCCGACGATATTGCAGTTCTAACGACACGTTCTAACGATATTTTCGGACGAAGTTTTTTGTAAGGTAAACGATATTTTCCGTTGTTCAAAGAGGTGATTTTTCAAAGAAAACATTGAGTTTTCATGCTAAACGGAGGCGATTTTGAAAAAGGATACTATTGATTTTGTCGGTTCATTTATGAAAACGTAGCGGCATAAGATATTGTATGTTCAAAGACGAAATAGGAAGAAAATTGGGTATAGTCGGGGA
>CAVABL010000038.1:0-438 GCA_963586735.1 Firmicutes bacterium TM09-10 | reverse complement strand
AGTCGGGGAAGTACTGCCGTTTACGCTCGGCATGTTTTCAAGAAGAAAAACCGTGGTTTGCGGTGTGAAAAGAGTGATTTTTTCATCGGATAAGCAATTCAAAATTGCACTGAACGCAGGGAAAATGACGATTGGCGGAACAAATTTGAAGATTGTCGAGATGGGCGGAGGAGACGTGTTTCTCGAAGGAAAAATCGACAAAATCGAGTTTGAAGATTGACGGTAAATGCGAATTTTTTGCAAAAATGCGTTAAAAAAAGGCGTGGGGAAAGGGTGTTTGAAGAGATTCTTGGAAGGGGTGATGAAATGAGAGCGAACGGCAAAGATAAGTTTGAGGACGAAAAAAGAAGGGATAAGTCCGACGAGAAAAAGACGAAGGGGCGCGGCGGTTTCGGCGTGCTGAAAACGGTCGATTCGATAGGCGGTAAGGGGGATAAA
>CAVABL010000037.1:0-10097 GCA_963586735.1 Firmicutes bacterium TM09-10 | reverse complement strand
GTATAAAATGGTGTGGTACTGGGGCAACGGCTCCAAAATCGTCAAAGGACCTGACGGAAAAGACCATATGTTCGGCTTTGAAATCACTTGGGGCATAGGCGATGAGTCCAACGCCACCGAAACCGCCATCTTCTGGGACGGCAAAGTGCATAAATTCGGCCCCGTCGACGTCGAGGTCTTCCCGAAACCCGACAAATTTATGAAACCATGGCACTTCGTGTCGCAAGACGGAAGATTTGACTTCACAATGACTCCGTTCTATGACCATCATAGCGACCTCAACGTCCTCAATCTCCTTCGCATGCACTGCCATCAGGTCCACGGAATCTGGAACGGCACTGCTATCCTCGACGACGGAACGAAAGTGGACGTGAGAGATATGTATGCTTTCTGCGAATATTGCGAGAACAAGTGGTAAAAACGCACCGTTTTGCGAATAACCGTGTCGGCAATGCTCGTCGTCAACTCATTTGCGATTTGTAAATTGGGGTTGCCGAGCGAGCTTGCTTCCTTGTTCTTCATCAAAATACTGCGTTTTTCAACGCATATTTAGTGCATCGCTAAGCATTGAGCCATCACTCTTTATCATATTTGTCTGATAAAATCCAAGTATACATCCCAATTTCCTATGGACTATGTTTTAAACAATCAAAATCATATTGTAAGAGGCGTCGACAGGGGGGAGACCGTCGCGTTTTTCGGCATCAGATTCGCAAAAGGCGAGAGATTCCAAAAGCCTGTCGGCGTGCCGCTTGCAAATCGTGTGGACGCTACTAAAAGAGGGGACGCGTGTCCGCAATTCAGAGCGTATTTTGACGAGAGCAAGGCAAAAACAAAAATGGATAGGTTTTATTTTTCCGAATTCCGTCAGGGTATGGAATTTTCATATTCGGAGGACTGCCTGAATCTCAACGTTTACGCTCCGAAAAATGCGGAAAATTTGCCCGTTTTGTTGTGTATTCACGGCGGTGCGTTCGTGACTTGTTCAAGCGACGAGCGTCCCTTTGACTGCGCCGAGATTGCAAAAGAGGGTATCGTTTGCGTCACCGCAAATTATAGGCTCAACGTGTTTGGATATAACGCCGACGAGGGCGCGCAAAACCTCGCTTTTTACGATATGATTTGCGCAATCGAGTGGGTGAGAGACAATATTTCCGTCTTTGGCGGCGATCCGTCGCACATAACGCTGATGGGACAGAGCGCGGGGGCAATATCCATTCAGAATCTCGTGCTGCTGCCAAAAGTCAAAGAAACGGTGAAGGGCGCAATTATGTTGTCGGGAGGAGCAAGCGTTCGCGGACTGTTTGCGCCGAAATCGCTCGGGCGCGCAAAACGATTTTTTGCACGCGTACGCAAAGACTTGCAAGCAAAAGGTCTCACACCGAAAACAGCATCCGCACGAGAATTGTTTTTTGCATGGTATGAGCGAAACAAAAAGAATCCGCTCACGGCAATGCTGTCGACGATGCCTGTTTTTGACGGTGAAATCGTGAGAAAAGACTTGTATAAAAACGCTTATAAAGACGAACATATGCCGTATATTTTGGGCGTCACGAAGGACGATTTGGTTGCGCCGTATCTCGAAAATATTGCAAAAAGAATGATGAAAAGAGGCAACGGAAAGGTGTGGTTGTCGCATTTTTGCCACGCTCTTCCGGGTGACGATATGGGTGCGTGGCATAGCGCGGATTTGTGGTATGTGTTTGGGTTCGAGCAACATCCGTGGCGAAAATTTGAGGAAGCGGACTATGTTTTGGCAAGTGAAATCCGCAAAAGATATTGCGAATTTGTCAAAACCCAAGCGCCGAATCCGCAAGGCTACGACGAATGGAAGTGCGGCACGGCAAAAGAGTTCAGTTGACAAAAACAAGACTTTATCTTTTGAAAAATGCTCAATAAAATGCGTTTGTTGACGATACGGCGAGAAATTAAAATCTTGCCGTTTTCTTTTTTTGACAATCTGTTGCGGGTTTGGCAAGCAATTCCGATGCGTTTTGATTGCCATTTTGCTGATTGTGAATTATAATCGCCGTATGAGAAGAAAAGAGAAAAACTACGATTGGGACAACGGTATGACGGTTGCTCCTAT
Source organism: Firmicutes bacterium TM09-10 (assembly GCA_963586735.1). Lineage (GTDB taxonomy): Bacteria > Bacillota > Clostridia > Christensenellales > CAG-917 > CAG-475. Next base: position 8,008 of record CAVABL010000037.1, on the reverse strand, counting down.
GAACGGCGACGAGTTGCCGAAATACAGACGAGCGATTTATCTCAATCGTGAGAAACGTCCTGCGGGCAAAATCGAAAAGAGCGACATTACTCGCAAAGAACAACGCGCAATGATGCGCGCTATGTTTGAGGTTATGTTGCCGAGAATTTTGCTTGTGCTCGTCGGTTTTGGGCTGACGGCTCTTGTGATTTGGCTTTGGCTGAGATGACGGATTGCGACGAGGTCGCAATCCAATGATATCGCACGGAATTGCGCTGTTGGCGCAATCAATGATATCGCACATGGGGCGATGAAATCCTTGCCGTGCTCGGATGAAATCGTGCAAGCACGATGATATCCAAACTGTGTTTGGGTTGAGGAAGAAGTGAAATCGGGTGCGGGTGTCCCGCCCGAGTGTCGTGCTCTTGGAATTGCAGAGTGCGTGTATAAGTAGGCTTCGAATGAGTGGGGAAAAAAATAGCGTTAAGTCGGCGAATGGGCGGATTTTGGTAATAAGAGTTGAGGCGGTGCCTCTTTTTTGTTTTAATGAAAAAAAATTACTGTAAAAAAATTGACGAAAAATCGGTGATAATATATTATATTAAAATTGTTTAAGGCGAGCGCGTTTTGCGCGCTCGCACGCGAGCTTGCATAAGGCTTCGGGACGGCGATAAAGCAGTAAAAAACAAGGACGGTCACGAATGAAGACTTTGAAACAAAATAAAATCTCTGTGGGCTTCGTTGCTTTGGCAATTGCGTTGTGCCTCGTTTGCGCAGTGGCTCTCGTTGCCTGTTCTCGTGACGCGGTGGAATCCATATCCGTGAAAGGTCCGCAACAGATTGTCGTGGGCGATTTCGATTACTCGGATTTTACGGTTGAAGTCGTTTCCGAGTCGGGAAGCAGAACGGAAATTCCTCTTGAAAAGAGTATGCTCTCAAATGAGGATAACATTAAATTTTTCACAAGCGGCACGCACACTCTCACCGCAACGTACGGCGGCAAGACTTGTGAGTTTTCCCTCGAAGTGTGTTTGCACGAATTTGAAGATTTGCATTTTTCGGACGCGGTTTTTGACGAAAGTCTGCAAAAGAGCGTGATAAATACGGTTTATACCGGCAAGAGTTTTACGGCGGAAGTTTTTGACAATTATCCCGAAGGCACGGTTGTCTACTATAAAAACGGCAACTCGTTCGTAAATGCCGGAAGTTATGAAGTCACCGCAATCGTTTCAAGGAAGGACTACGTCACAAAGACGCTCACGGCAACGGTGAACGTGGAAAAGGCAAAATACGATATGTCCTCGGTCAAGTTTGCCGGAAGCAGCGTCGTTTACGACGGCAAGGAACACTCGATTGCGATTTCGGGAAGTCTGCCCGACGGCGTGAGCGTGAAGTATGTTGACGAATCGGGACTTGACGGCGCAAACAAGAAGACGAACGCGGGCGAATACAAGGTTATTGCGAGATTTTCGGGGGACGGCGCAAATTACGAACAAATAGACGATATGGAAGCGACGCTGACAGTCCAAAAGAAAAAATACGACACGTCGAAACTCGCCTTTTCGGGTGACAAGACGGTGTATGACGGAAAAGCGCACACGATTGAAGTTTCGGGTTGCCCAGCGGGCGTGAGCGTGAGTTACGTCGTCGAAAAGATGATTGACGAATTCACCGAAGAATACGCGGTGGTCGGCAGTACGCAAATTTGCGACGCTGGCACGTATAGATTCACCGCAAACTTCAAGTCGGGGGACGTGAACTACGAGACGATTGAACCGATGTCCGCAACGCTCGAGATTGCGTCCGCCGATTTTGACGCCGCCGAAAACGGTCTCGTGCTTGACAGCATAGAGGTGGATTACGACGGCAAAGGGCATACGATAACAATTCCGACGTTGCCCAAAGGCTGGGAGGAATACTCACACCACTTTATAAACGCAGAGGGCAACGATATTCATATAGACGGCGACGAGAACAAAGGATACGTTTCGGAAGTGTCCGCTTGCGGAACGTACACTTACGTTTTGGTGCTGCAATACGAAAACGACAACTACAAGAGCGTGGAACTCAACGCAACGCTGACGATAAACAAACTCGAATACGACACTTCAAAATTGGCCGTCACGTGTGAAGAAAAGGACGGCGTAATGTGCGCGGTCGTGAAAAACGTGCCGACCGGCATCGTCGTGACGGAAGAGGGCATTGAAGAAAAGGCTCTCGAATACAAGGTGACGTATTTTGCGCAAATGCCGAACGATAGAAAAGATAACTATATCAAGGACGGCGATGACGCCGCAACGAGCGTGGAAAACGAGGGCGAATACTACGTGATGATTGAATTTTCGGGACAGGACACGGTCAACTACGAGCAACTGTCGGCAATCGTCACGAAGTTCGTCGCAAAGAAACAGAGTGTGTAAAGAGGCGCGTATGAAGAAGAAAATCGGCGCAATAGGGCTTATAACATTGATAAATCTCGTGATATCGAACGTCGTCGTTTTGAGCGCGTTGAACACAAGTCTCACTTTTTCGGCATACATAAAGTGCGAGGTTTTTCTGTTTGTGCTTTTGATGTTGTTTGCAAACGTTCTGTTTTCAAACAAGTTTTGCAGCGGCAAGGCGCAGGAATGGTTGTTTTTCCTGTCCGTGTCCCTTTTGGTTGCACTCTCGCTCGCATTCGTGCTTTACGCTTTCATCAAGAGCGATTGGGATATAAGACAAATTGCCTGGGGTGTGTGCGTGAAATCCATTCTCGACTGGGATTGGCTTTACTTTGGCGTGACGCTTGGCTTTTTCATCGGTTTCGTTGCGTTTTATTGCGGTGTGTTCGACCGCGAATTGTTGCGCTTTGCAAGGACGAGCGGACTCATCGGCAAGGGCAAAATCAACAGCATCGAGGCAAACCTCGAAAACTCGCGTTGGATGAGTAAAGAGGAAAAACAAAAGATTTTCAAAAATTGTCAATATTCAAAACTCAATCAGGTTGAAAAAGACGGCGTTCCCGTAATGGCGCAACTCAACAAAAAGGGTACGGACGAAGAAGTTTCATTCAATTCGCCTTGCCACTCGATAATCATCGGCGCGACCGGCTCGGGCAAAACGACGACGTTCGTGAGTCCTATGATTCAAATTCTTGCGTCCACAAACGCAGGCTCGTCGATGGTTATGACCGACCCTAAGGGCGAATTGTTCAATCTCCACTCGGCATATCTCGTCGAGAGAGGTTACGACGTGAAAGTCATCGATTTGAGAGATACGTATACGTCGTATCGCTGGAATCCGCTTGACGCAATCTGGGATAACTATCAAAAGTTCGCCGACGCTCACAACAACGCGTATCTGCACAAGGACGCTCTTGACGAGAGTATGCCGAAGGGCAGTGCGAGCGAAACGTTCGAGGGCAAGGACGTGTGGTATGAATTCGAGGGACGCGCGTATTCGCAGTACGCCGACCTCGTGAACGCGATAAAAGTGTTCAAACGCAAGACTTACGACGAGGTGTACGAGGATTTGAACGACCTCGTGTCCATACTCATCCCAATCGAAAACGAGCGCGATCCTATGTGGGAAAAGGGCGCAAGAAGCATTACGCTCGCAACCCTGCTCGCAATGCTCGAGGACAGCGAAGAAGAAAATCTCGGCATGACCAAGGAAAAATTCAACTTCTTCAACCTCACCAAAATTTTGCAAAATTCGTCCGACGACTATTTGCAACTGCGCAGATACTTTGCGGGCAGAAGTCCGTTGTCAAAGGCGTATTCGCTCTCAAAACAGGTTTGCGACGCGGCGGAATCGACGCGCGCTTCCTATATGTCGGTGGTCTATGAAAAATTGACGCTCTTCAACGACGCCGGCATATGCGCGCTCACGTCGTCGTCCGATTTCGCGCCGGAAGACCTTGCGAAAAAACCAACGGCACTCTTCCTCAAAATCCCCGACGAGAAGACGACAAGACACAATCTCGCAGGCATTTTCGTGCTGAATCTTTACAAACAACTCATCAAAGTGGCGTCGGCGAATCCCGACCTCACTTTGCCGCGTAACGTCTACTATATTCTTGACGAATTCGGAAATATGCCGAAAATCGAGAATTTCGACAAGATGATAACCGTGGGCAGAAGTCGTAAGATTTGGTTCAATATGATAGTGCAGTCCTACTCGCAACTCAACAACGTCTACGGCGACAAGGTTGCGGATATCATCAAGGGCAACTGCGGAATCAAGATGTTCATCGGCTCGAACGACCTTGCAACCTGCAAGGAATTTTCAGAACTTTGCGGAAACGTGACGGTGGTCACCAAATCGACGAGCGGCACCGACCTCGACAAGTCGGTGAACGTGTCCACGCAAACGCAGGTGAGACCGCTCATCTATCCGAGCGAACTGCAAAGACTCAATCACGGCGGCGACATAGGTCACTCGATTATCGTGACTTTCGGCAACTATCCGTTCAAGAGTTACTTTACGCCGAGTTTCAAAGTGCCTCTCTACAAGACGGGCACGATGGATACGACATTCCTCGCCGAGAGATATTTTGACGAAGACGCAGTCTTTTACGACGCGCAAAAACGCAACGATATAGTCTTTGCCCAAAGCGAGGACGGCGTGACGAAAGAGACGGAATTGTCCGCTCAAAAACCGACGAAAATCGACTTGTCGGCAAACGAAAACGTTGAAAAAGCAGACGTCAAAAAGGACGTCGTCGGAAACGACAACAGCAAACAATGGCTTGAACAATGGCTCAGATTCAGACAAGAACACCCTGAATTGAGCGAAAAAGACATCTTCGCAAAACTCGAAGGGTTGTCTTGATATGAAGGATATTCGCGCATGAGAAAATCGATTGTAAAAATAACATCGCTGAGTATATTGTTGATTTTTGTCGCCACGCTTGCAATCTGCGCGGTGAACGTTGACGTTGCGCAAGGCTCGTCTTCGGGCGTGGCCGCGAATTCAACAAGCACTGCGACGAACGTGACGTATATTCACTTCTACGAAGTGAACACGACGAAAAAGAACGGTGCGTTGTGGCCGGATTCGACAACGGGCAAAATTCAGTTGGGCGTGAGAGCGTCAAACCCCGACGACGAGGTGACGCTCACCGTCGCCACGCGCAATAAGAGCGCGATTGCCGGCGTCGATTACGTTGCAAATTCGCAAACGTATACGCTCACGAAAGCGAGCGGAACACAGTATTTCGCGGTGCAAACCATAAATACGTCCGCGCCGAATATAGTCGCAAGCGGTCAAAGCAGCGACAAGGGAACGACGAGGACGTTCGAGGTCGAGATTTGCTCGATTTCATCAAAACTCGGCAATAAATGCGTGGTGACGAACGATTTTTACACCGAAGGCAAGAGCGAATACGCGGAAGGCTCAAAAAGTTTCGAGTGTAGAGTCGCAACGCGCTACGATTACGCATACACTCAACAAGACGGCGGGGCGTATTTCGACGACTACCTTTACGGCAACAGTTTTGCTTCCGCCTGGTTCGAGGGCAACGTCAACACAAAGGACAAAATCTATTATCAAGCGCCGTCGGGCAATAAGGAAGTGTGGGTCGACAACAACGAAAGTTACGACTTTTCGATGACTTTTGACAGACTCGTCGGCTACGATTATATCCTTAAATATATGAAAACGGGCTGGGCGGACGTATACTACGGCGGCTCGGCGGTTTTGTACGAGAGCGGTTGGAGCACCGTCAACACCAAGGCGACGCTCACTCTCAAGGAAGTGAAGGACGGAAAAGAAACAATCTATTATTCCGCAAATTACTGGGACCCCAAGAGCAGCGGCGCACCCGTTTTGTTCGGTGAAACGGCGTATGCGCACGGCAATAACGACAGCTATAGATATCACATAGAAGAAAATTCGGACATCACGGGGTATACGGTGTACAACACGAACGACCCGATGTACAACCGCGTTGCAAGTTACGGTTTCTCGTCGGTCGGCGGCAAGGTGTACAAGGGCAACGGCGAGACGATTACGCTGCACGTGACGCGTGATTCGACTTGGAAAATGGTGTTTTCCGCTTTGCGTATCGACAGCGAGCTTTACGACAACAACGCTCCGACAGTGCAAGGCACGTATCTCGACAATGTCTCGAACACGGACGACAAGAAACTGCGTCTGTCGGTGAGATTTTCAGAACCCGTGCATTTTTCGTCGGGCGTCGATACGGACAACATAACGATAAAAGGATTCGTCGGCACGTCCATAAACAACCTCGAATTCAAGTATGCGGGCGGTAGCGGAACGGATACGCTCTATTTTGACTGCAACCTTGCCGATTACGAAAAGACGTTCAGTTCGGTTTCGTCGATAAAGTTTGAAAAGGACGCATTGAAAAGCGCGCTCGGCGGAAAGGTGTGCGACTACGCCTACAACTTTGCGTTGAGCAACAACGCCGCCGATTTCAGCGATTTCAAGGACGTCACGTTTGACGGTCTCGATATAGATATGCGCACGCCGAGCGTGACGCTGTCGCCGAAGGTCGACACAGCGGTGAGCCAGTCGCATACGATCGATATTTCGGTGAGCGATATGGCTTCGAGCGTCGCAACGTTGTACTATACGTGGGTGAAAGCGTCCGACGTCGGCGACGACGCGGACAAATATGCGCCGACGACTTATTCAAACTACAACACGTCTTCTCCGACGGGGCTCACGCTCACGGGCGCGAATTTTGACGGCGAATACTATCTGTACGTCAAGGCTCGCTCCGCCTACGGAAAAGAATGCGTGGTGCACTCGGGCAAACTGTCCTTTGACAATACTCCCGTGGCGTTCGAGTCGGTGGACGGCGGCAATTCGGACACGGCACTCTCGACAAGAAAGTTCGACATAGTCGTGAAAGGCGACGCAAGCGACCTTGCTACGCTCACGATGAGTTTCAGGCAAGAGGACGTCACCGAATGGACGACGACAACGCTGTTTGACAGCGAAAAAACGACAACTTCAAAGATTAAGTTTACGTACGATTTGAATACGAAACTGTCAAGCGGAACCGTTGCGGTGAATGCAAGCGGCGAGGACGGAATCTCGCTCGGAATGGGCAAGGACGAGAGCAAGAGATTCTACTTTAAGTTCGTCACCAAAGACTCGTCGGACAACTACGCGACGTTCGAGACGATTGACGCACTGACGTTTGATACGTTTGAACGGTGCTCGCTCAATCTGAAAATCGACGGTACGGTTTATGCGGTTTCGGACGACGTGAGCGTTCCGTCGACAAAGGTCGGGGACGGCGCGGAAAATAAATATAAGAATACATACAAAGCAAACGAATTCGAGTTGACGTTTGACGGCGGAACGACGTCGGGCGATTTGAAATTGACGTTGCTCAAAGACGGCGGAAACGACGTGACGGCAAGCGCAAGCGACTACTTCGACGTCGTTGAAAACGGCGCAACGCTCACGATGACGTACAAGCGCAAAAACGGCAGCAATTTCGTTGGCGGATATTATACGATTCAACTGCTGGCGGCGGAAAACAAAAAGTCGGACGTCTATACGTTCTATCTCATGGGCGACGACGACGAGGTCGCCGGGTATAAGGCTATCGTCGAGGACAAACTCATTCTAAACAAGGTGTGGATGTTGTCGGACGATACGAGTTACTACTATTGGAGCGCAAAAGACGTCATCGGAAAAATCTCTCAATACAACACGCTGAACAATTCTCTCGTGTTCTCGTCCTCGGACAAGGCGCTGGAATACGTCAGATTCATGGAATTGCAGGATTTGTCCCTCGTCGAGATTACCTCGGGGAACGTGGACATCATCAACGGCAAGGGTTCGGAGTACGACAGAAAAGCGGACAACGAGACTACCGTGGCGAAAGTCGGACAAACCTGGATAAGATATAAATCGGCAAGTTGGAATCAATACTCGGATTCGAAAAACTGGAATTTGTATTTCTACTCGAACACGAAGGTCGATGTCATCGATACAGACGCTTTGTCAACGAATCTCAACAACGCGATAGACTCCGTTGTGAACAAGATTATGCAACGCGGAAGTT
>CAVABL010000036.1:8055-10504 GCA_963586735.1 Firmicutes bacterium TM09-10 | reverse complement strand
ATATAACAAAGCGCAGGTGTGTCCACGACGGGCAACAATTCTTTCGGCAACACTTTGGTGACTGGCAAAAATCTCGTCCCGAAGCCTGCACAAGGTATGATTGCTTTTCTGACTTGCATACGCACCCCCTGTTTTTCGCTGAATTTGCGCAATCACGCGAATTCGGTTTTTCATGCGACGATTTTGTCACATGCTCTGTTTTACATTATATTTGACGGACGCAAACAATTATGTCATCGCTCCGCGTCAAACCTCATTTCAAAGAAATGAGCGTCATTTTTCAAAGCCGTGCGGATGAGTCGAATGCCACTTCCACGCCGATGAAACGATGCTTTCGAGGCTGTCGTATTGCGGTTTCCAACCAAGTTCTTTCTTGATCTTTTCGCTTGAAGCGACAAGCGTTGCGGGATCGCCGGGGCGACGTCCTTCGATCGTCCTATTGATATGACGCCCGGTCACTTTTTCGGTCACGTCGATGACTTCTTTGACGCTGAAACCGTTGCCGTTGCCGAGGTTGTAGTGAGTTGATTTTCCGCCGTGTTTGAGATAATCGAGCGCGCGGATATGAGCGTCGGCGAGGTCGGTGATGTGGATGTAATCTCTCACGCACGTTCCGTCCGGCGTGGGATAATCGTCTCCGAAAATGCCGATGTGGTCTCTCGTCCCGTTTGCCACCTGCAAGATAATGGGAATAAGGTGCGATTCGGGGTTGTGCGCCTCGCCAATCTCGCCGCTTTTATGTGCGCCTGCGGCGTTGAAATAACGCAATGCGACGTATTTGAGACCGTACGCCTTGTCATAATCCTGCATGAATTGTTCCATCATGAGTTTCGTCTGACCGTAAACGCTCGTCGGATGTTGAGGACTATCCTCTGTGATAAGTCCGTCTCCGTAATCTCCGTAGGTTGCAGCAGACGACGAAAACACGAGATATTTGACGTTTTCGGCAATCATTGCGTCCAAGAGCGCGAGCGTGCCGGCAACGTTGTTGTGATAATACTTTGCAGGATTGACCATACTCTCTCCGACGAGGGAATACGCCGCAAAGTGAATGACCGAATCGACGCCGTACTTTCTGAACGTTTCTCTGAGCAAATCGACATCAAAGATGTCGCCCTTCACAAACGGGACGTCCGACGGCACGGATTCGATGTGCCCTGTGACGAGATTGTCATAAACGACGACGTCCATGTTTCTCTCTTTGAGTTCTCTCACGCAATGGGAGCCGATGTAACCAGCTCCGCCAGTAACCAAAATCATATATACTCCTCACACGCAGTACGCGCTAAAAATTTTATCTATGAAATATTATAAACTACAATCGCTTGTTTTGCAAGGCAAAATCGTATATAATCAAATTGTGGGAAAAACAATTTTGCATTGCGACTTAAACAATTTCTACGCTTCGGTGGAACAAAAGCTGCATCCCGAATACGACGGGATGCCTCTTGCCGTGTGCGGAAATCCCGAGGCAAGACACGGAATCGTGCTTGCAAAAAACCAACTTGCAAAAAAAGCGGGCGTTCAAACGGGCGAAACGCTGTGGTCGGCAAGGCAAAAGTGCCCCGACATAGTGTTCGTTCCGCCACATTTTGACGAGTACGTCAAACATTCAAAACAAGTTTTTGAAATTTACACACGATTCACAGACAGAGTTGAAAGTTTCGGCATAGACGAGTGCTGGCTTGACGTGACAGACTCCGAAAGACTTTTCGGAAACGGCGAAGAAATTGCAAATCGACTCCGCGAAACCGTCAAAAAAGAAGTCGGACTCACGATATCCGTCGGCGTGTCGTTCACAAAAACGCTTGCGAAACTTGGCATTATATGGACGTGATCGGAGACATGTCGCCTGCCGAAATGATTATGATAGGCAGACAAACCGCCGAAAAACTCAACAAACTCAACATCCGCACGATAAGACAACTCGCAAACGCCGATCGTGACGCTTTGCGTCACATTTTCGGCATCGTCGCAGACGCCATGATAAACGCGGCGCAAGGCGTTGAAACGAGCGAAGTCAAACATTACTACGACGTCAGAATCCCAAAAAGCGTTTCAAACGGCACTACTACGCCACGAGACATAAAAACGCTCGACGAGGCAAAAATCGTCATATACGCACTGTCGGACATGGTTGCGTTAAGATTGAGAAGTTTCAACCTCGTTGCAAACGGCGTTGGACTGTCACTAAAAAGCACTGCTCTCAACTGGACAACAAAACAAATTCCGCTTTCGCCTGCAAGCGCAAATTCCGGCGCAATCGCAAAAACTGCAATAAACCTGCTCGAATCGATGCATAGATTCGGCGAGCCGCTTCGCGCCGTCACCATTGCGGCAATACGACTTGAAAACAAGGACGGAATTCAATGCAGTCTTTTTGACGAACCCAATACGAAAGAGGAAAAACTCGAAAAAACCATTGACGGAATAAGAGCAAAATACGGAT
>CAVABL010000036.1:0-8045 GCA_963586735.1 Firmicutes bacterium TM09-10 | reverse complement strand
AAAGAGGCATATTGCTTGACAACGATTTGACGGCAAATCTGCATGAAGACGACGATTTCAGACCTTTCCATCAATCAAAGACAACTTGACATCTTGAGTTTTCGACGAAAAAAATTTATGAGCAATGCCTCTTAAAAAAACACGACGCAACACTTATCGTGTTTTGCTTTTCAAAAATTATGGCAAAATCGCTTACAAAACGCCAAAGATTCGACAAAATAAAATGCGCTTTTACACGATTCGTGTTTCATTCCACTACAACACATATCGTGTTTTGTATCGCTTTTGACGAAAATCAATGAATTTTGTCGTAAGTTTCCAATTCTGTTTTACATTCGATGCGTTTTTCTTTATAATTATACTAACGAAATTTTTTGATTTTCGTATTGGTGAAAACGGCGCAAGCCTCCGGAGAGCATCTCCTCGCGCACGTACAGGCGTGCAAAAAACATTGTTATGTCATCCGTTCAGATCGCAACTGCTGTTTTGTCCCTCATCGCAGGCATCGGTATATTCTTGATTGCTTGCACTATGATGAGCACAAACCTTGAGTCAGTCAGCTCAAACAAACTCAAACAACTCTTTGCAAAAACATCCAAAAGCAAACTCGTCGGCGTCGGCATAGGCACGATTGCAACCGCCGCAATTCAATCGTCGGGCGCAACTTCGGTCATGGTCATCGGTTTCGTCAACGCCGGCATCATGTCGCTCATGCAGGCGGCGACGGTCATCTACGGCGCAAACATCGGCACGACGATCACCGGTCAGATCACCGCGCTCGGCATGTTTGAAAACGCGATCTCAACCGGCGTCGTATTTGCCACTTTTGCAGGCATCGGCGCATTTACGATGGCGTTTGCAAAGAAAGATATAGTCAAAAAAATAGGTGGAATTCTTGCGGGCTTCGGCATGCTCTTCGTCGGACTCGACATGATGAGCGCGTCGATGGGCACTTTTGCCCAACTCGAATCCGTCAAAAATTTCCTTGCGTCAATAAGCAACCCGATTTTGCTCGTCATCATCGGCACGATTCTCACGGCAATCATTCAAAGTTCGTCAGTCATGACGTCGGTTGCAATCACAATGGTTTTCACGGGGCTCATCACACTCGATCAAGGCATATATATAACGATGGGATCGAACATAGGTTCTTGCGTCGTGGCAATAATCGCGGGCTTGACTTCAAGCACAAACGCAAAGCGCACCGCTCTTTTACACCTTCTTTTCAATGTCACCGGCGTCATAATATTTATGATAGTTGCAATGATGATGAGAGAAATTTCAAAAGCGGTCAACCCCGAAAAAGTCATCACGTTCGGTTATCTGTTTGAAAAGATGTTCCCGGGAGTGCCACAAACGCAACTTGCAATGTTCCATACGATTTTCAATGTCGTCACCGTCATAATCATGTTGCCGTTTACAAACCTCTCGGTCAAACTCGCGTGCAAGATTTTGCCCGACAAAAAGAAAAAAGACGAGCAACCCGCCGAACATTTTTACTTCATCGACGAGCACTTGCTCTCAACGCCCCCTATCGCCGTGCAGCAAACGAAAAACGAAATCATCAATATGGCAGAGATTGCCCTTCACAACTACGACCTCGCTTGCGATATAATCTGCACACTGGACTATTCTCAAATCGAAAAATTCCGTCAGAACGAAAACGAACTGAATTTCCTCAACAAAGAAATTGCAAGATTTGTCGTCAAACTCTCAAAACTCGAAATGAACGACGAGGACCACAACTATCTTGCCACCACATTCCGCACGATCACCGATCTCGAACGCGTCGGCGACTATGCGGAAAACATCGTAGAATATGCGGACAAACTCAAAGAAGCGGATCAGAAATTCTCCGTCGTCGCAACCGAAGAGGTGCGCAATCTCCAAAATCTGATCGACGACTTGTTCCAAAAAGTCATGAAATCGTACGTCAACCGAGACATGTCGTCGCTCGATGAAGCAAACGCCATAGAAGATTCAATCGACAATATCACGGAGGCAATGTCGGCAAATCACATCGCACGACTCAAAGAAGGCAACTGCACGCCCGACGTCGGCGCACAATATCTCTCTCTTGCATCGAATTCAGAACGTGTTGCAGACCACTTTATCAACGTCGCAAAATCCATTTGCAATATCCAAGACAAAAAGGACTAAATATGAAACTCGCAATCGCAACCAACAACGCCCACAAACTTGACGAAATCAGAGCAATCCTCGGCAATTCGTTCGACCAATTGCTCTCACTCAAAGACCTCGGCATCGACGTTGACGTTGAGGAAACGGGTTCAACGCTTGAAGAAAATGCGCTGTTGAAAGCGCGCACGATTTGCGACATATGCAAACTTCCCACGCTTGCCGATGACACGGGGCTTATGGTCGACGCTCTTGACGGTGCGCCGGGCGTGTATTCGGCGCGCTATGCGGGAGACGCACACGACGACAAAGCCAACCGTGAGTTGTTGCTTCGCAACCTCGAAAGCGCACCCACAAGGCGCGCGCATTTTTCAACCGTAATTGCAATTTGTTATCCGAACGGCGACTTTATCACCGCAAACGGAAGAGTTGAAGGCTCGATTTTGCACGAAGAGAGAGGAAACGGCGGTTTCGGATACGACTCGCTTTTTTATAGCGACGAACTGGGAAAAACCTTTGCACAAGCGTCTCAGGACGAGAAAAACTCCGTCAGTCACAGGGGCAGAGCCCTGCACGCAATGCTTGAAAAACTGAACGGCAAAAATTGAATTATGAACACTATCTTCGCTTTTTCCGACAGTCATAATATGCCAATTCCGCAGCGCGCAATCGATGTCGCAAACGAGAGCAAATACGTATTTTTTCTCGGGGACGGTTTGGGTTCGCTCGGCGAAATTTTATGCCACAAATGTTTTCACGGAGTAAAAGGCAACTGTGACGGTTATGCCTTTCAGAATGAGGAAATCGTCGAAATCGACAGTGTCAGAATTCTTCTCACGCACGGCGACAAATATCACGTGAAGCGCGGTCTGTTGGAGCTCGACCTTCGTGCGCGCGAGCTCGGTTGCAATCTCGTCTTTTATGGGCACACCCACTTTGCTCGGATTGACGAGCACAACGGCGTCACTTTCGTCTGCCCCGGTTCAACATGTTCATCGTCATACGGCGCACCGTCATATGCGTACGCAATCGTAAACAACGGAAATTTTACCGTCAAAATCGTAAATCTAACCTAAATTCGTTGACATAAAAATTTCGATGTGCTACTATTGTCAAGCATTGAATTGCAGATTGCCGTTTTCAAGCGCAATTTGAGTCCATGCGGGTGTAGTTCAATGGTAGAATGTCAGCCTTCCAAGCTGATTGCGTGGGTCCGATTCCCATCACCCGCTCCATTACCGTCTTTGACGGGAATTGGACGGTCCGCATCGAGCGCAAAGCGAGATTGCCGCACCTTTCCAAAATCTGTCAAAAACGATTCGCGGTGAAATGATGTGTGTTGCAAAAAACATTGCGGCATTCCCATCACCCGCTCCATTACCGTCTTTGACGAGAATCACAATGACGGTCACTCAAATTCGCAATGCGAATCTGCAAATCACAATGAGCCTGTAGCTCAGCAGGATAGAGCAACGGCCTTCTAAGCCGTGTGTCGGGAGTTCGAATCTCTTCAGGCTCGCCATTTGGTGGATATAGCGCAGTTGGTTAGCGTGCCAGGTTGTGGCCCTGGAGGTCGTGGGTTCGAATCCCACTATTCACCCCACTTTGACAAATTCGCTCTGAAAAGAGTACCATACTTCGTTTTCGGCATTATGTTTGTCGGATTCGAACGGGCAGATTCTCAAACAATTCTGTGAATTGTTTGACTGCCCAGGCGTGATAGCGCAGACCTTCCGCTGTTGTACGGATGTATGCGACAGATGCGTGCCTGTGCCGTGCGAGGCACATCTCATCGGTCAAGCGGCGCGAATCCCACTATTCACCCCACTTTGACAAATTCGCTCTGAAAAGAGTACCATACTTCGTTTTCGGCATTATGCTTGTCGGATTCGATGACGAGTGCAAAAAAACTTTTGCATTTGTCGAAAAAATGCAGTAGATTTGTTGCAAAAACTTTGTTTTGGTGATAATATAGACTGCGTTGTAGGGGTATCGCCAAGCGGTAAGGCACCAGATTTTGATTCTGGCATTCGTTGGTTCAAATCCAGCTACCCCTGCCAAATGACTCACTAGCTCAGCAGGTAGAGCACCGCACTTTTAATGCGATGGTCCGGAGTTCGAATCTCCGGTGGGTCACCAACAGACAATAATACGAACTCAGATAATGGGTTCGTATTATTTTTTCTCCGAGAATTTTTTGCAGCAAACCTACGCCTATAAATTCAAAGAATTTATAAAAATCTCATGTTATCAAAATTAAACGCATAAAAATATGAAACACTGCTCTGTTTATCATACATTGCGGTTGCGAACAAAATTTGCGTGCGACCTATTGCGCGGTAATTCTCAAACCCAACTCGGCATATTATTTCGCGATTTTTGGATTTTATGAATTTTGCGAAACGAAGGTCTTTCGATTTCGCAATGTTTTGCAAAAAAGCACCTTGCCAATCGAAATTACTATACAATTTGTGTGTTTGCAATGATGGCGTTTGGATATCTCTTGCTTGCGCAAGCAGCGGCGCAACGCCGTCGAGACTTCCGCGTCTCAAAATTTCGGTGATTTCGCTTGCGACTTTTGCAAGATTTGAAAATCCGAGGTTTGCCGCCACGCCTTTGAGCGTGTGCACAGATATAAACGCCGATTTTATGTCGCCGTTTTCGATTGTGCGCTCCAACGATTCAAACGTACTGTCTTGCGCGTACGTCGCCACCAATTTTTCAATCAATGCTTCCGAACCGAATCTTGAAAACATTTCGCCATAGTTTTCGCCTATGCTCTCATAAAAATCTCTCGCCGACATGGAATCACTCCTTTCTGAGATATCTTGCAATCGTTTTCACAAGTTTTTGTGCGTCGAGCGGCTTTGACAGGTTGTCGTTCATGCCCGCGTCGAGGACTTTTCTGACGTCGTCGTCAAACGTATTTGCAGTCATTGCTATTATCACGACGTCCGAGTCGGCGCGATTGCTCATGCGAATACGTCTTGTGGCTTCCAAGCCGTCGAGGACAGGCATCATAACGTCCATAAGCACGCAATTTATAGTCCCAGGAGCGACGACGTTTTTATCGTCTGCTGCCTTAACTTCGAGTTGTGCGGCATCCGTATCTGCGGAAACGACATCTGCCTTGTAGTTTTTGCCAAAGAGGTTGCTCGTATCGGTGCTTACCGTGTAACCCCATTTTGCGACTGCCGCTTCACCGCTGCTGCTTCCGCCTGTGACGTACTTTGCAAGCGAATATCCGCCGATGGCGAGAAGAAGCACGAGTGCAAGAAGCAAAGCAACGATTGCAACAGTGAATTTGCGTTTGTCATAATTTGATTGTGTCATTTGTTTGACCTCCGAAATATTATTCCATTTGATTTCAACAAGCGGCAGGAAAACAAAAAACCCGGTTGCAACAAGCACTTTTGTGCATTTGCAACCGGGCGAACTTCACATCAAAGTCCCTTGGTTTTGCGTCATCGTCTCACGGCGATTTTGCCAAAAAAGGTTTTTATTTTCGAGCATTCGCTCATTTGAGACCAAATGTTAGCATACAAAAATTTCAATGTCAAGCATATTTATCCATTTTTTTGAAGATTAAGCGATGCCTGAAAAAGTATGATTTCGATTTGAGTGAGCAAGCGTTGTTCATCCCGTTCTTTGCCAATATAAAAATGGTGCACCGCCCGAACGGTGCACCCGTAAAATAGGAGTCTGTAAGCAACGACTTAGAGCCTGAAACGACTGTTTATTCTTTTTCAATCAAACCGCTGTTTTCGAGGAGCAGTTCTATGTCGGTGTCTTTCACCTTGTCGACCAACGCTTTGAGCGCGACTTTTTCAATGAGATTGAGTTTTGCGTCGCTGAGCGGTTTTTTGTCGAGACCGTAATAGCCTGCGCGCAACAATTCACGCACGTCGTATGCGCTTCCCCACACTTCAGGGACTGCCCTATCGACGTTGAGCAACGTATAAACCGCTTCCATACCCGTACGAATCGAGTACTCCGTCGTGAAAATAGTGTCTCTCGGCGTTTCCGCAAACTGACCGATAAACGCGCAGTTCACAGAGCCTTCGGGCACGACTTTTGGGCGGTCTTCTTCTTTTCTCGGCTGGAAGAAAGCGTTGATATAAGGCATATAGCAAGTCGTCGTGTTTGCCCTATTCTTTGCATACTCGTCGATTTTCTCAATCGGGAATCCAATGTGATAAAGCCACTCTCTGCACACTTCTTCACCCGTACATTCGCGCATCGGCTTCTTCACATAGTTGCCCTCGCGGTCGGTGTTGAGAGCATACACCCACACGAGCACGGTGTTTTTGTCTTGCGCTTTGAATTGCGGTTGACGGTTGATTGTCCAGGACAGATACCAGTTTTCAGTGCTATCCTTGACGGTGACGATACCACCGGTGGTAACTTTGCCCGCACGCGGATCGCGCTTGCATATTTTCATAATATATTTGATGATTTCGTCATCGTTCGTAGCGACTGTCGCACTCATCCAGTTGGTCTTGTCGACTGCCGTGCAGAACTTGTCGGGATTGCCGAAACGTTTGTCCTGCGCCGCAATGTTGCGCCACATATCCCAAGACTCGCCGTATCCGTTTTTGACGTTGCCGAGATCTGGTGCGGTATTTTGGTCGCCGTAGCACGACGTGTCCGTGCAACATCCGTTCGTGACGAACACGAGGTCGTCTTCGGTGAGATCTATCGAGAGTTTTTCACCGTTTTTGATGTATTCGATGCTCCTTGCAACGAGTTTGTCACCGACATGGTCGAATTTGACGTTCTTCACATTTATACCGTATTCGATTTTTACGCCATGTGCTTCGAGATATTTCACGAGTGGCAAAATCATGCTTTCGTATTGATTGTACTTCGTGAAACGAAGAGCGGAAAAATCGGGCAGTCCGTCAATATGGTGAACGTATCTTTGCAAATATCTCTTCATCTCCAATGCGGAAGACCAGCGTTGAAAAGCGAACATAGTCTGCCAGTAAAGCCAGAAGTTAGTGTTCCAAAACTCGTCCGAGAAAACTTCGCTTATTTTCTTATCTTCAAGGTCCTTTTCGGGCGTGACGAACAATTTGCTGAGTTCGAGAGCGGATTTTTTGTCAAGTTTGAAAAGACCGTCCGTGTGCGCGTTTTTTCCGCGATTTTCCGTCGCGCGACAAAGCGAATAGTTCGGGTCTTCCTTGTTGAGCCAATAATACTCGTCAAGAACGGATACACCCGGTGTTTCGATTGACGGAACGTCGCGGTACATATCCCACATGCATTCGAAATGGTTGTCCATCTCTCTGCCGCCACGCATATAAAATCCTTTCGTCACGTCTTTTCTGCCGTCGCAACTGCCGCCTGCAAGTTCGAGTTTTTCAAGAAGGTGAATATGTTCCCCCTTCATTTGTCCGTCGCGAACGAGATAAAACGCCGCGGACAATCCTGCAAGTCCCGTGCCGATGATATACGCTGATTTTTTGTCTACGCCCTCCGGCTTCACCGGATGAGCAAATGCTTCATAATTGCCTGCCGAATAGTACATTTTTGTTTCTCCTTGTTTTTGATTCGGGCATGTTTTGCGCCCGTTTCGTTTGTTGTGCCACAATAATAGAACGATTTTTCAGGCTTTTCAACAGACAATATTTCAAGGTTGTCGCATTTTTGGACGCTCACAAAAATTTGATTGATTTTACGACAAGTTCTCGTTTTTGACAAAAAAATCCGCCGCAAACGCGACGGACAAGGTCTTTTTTTGTTTTATCGCAAATGTCGACTTCCGATCAAATATGATTCCTTGCGTCACAATTGTTGAGCGCAAGTTTGAAAGAACCTTTTATCGTGGTCGACAGTTCGTTGACGATTTTTTCGGGATCGGCTTCCATGTCGTGCTGCACCCAATCGATCAAAAGTCCCACAAA
>CAVABL010000035.1:0-10575 GCA_963586735.1 Firmicutes bacterium TM09-10 | reverse complement strand
GGTATAATCGGTGTCAACATATGTATCATAGTCAGAAACGGTGCCGTGCCAAGTGCCAATGAAATTCGTTGCAAACTTGCTGAATTTTGCACTGTAAGTCACGTCTGCCGTGATTTTTGCAAATTTGTCAAATTGAACGTCGCCTGCAAACCAACCGACAAATGCATATTCGTCGCTCGTTGCGTCTGCGGGGATGTCGGATTCTGCAATCGTTGCGCCACTCTTCACTTTTGCTTCCTTGACAGTGGTGTCACCGTTTTTGAAAGTCACTGTGAAAATTTGCGTCCACTTTGCGCTGTATGTCACGTCTGCTGTGATCTTTGCCGTTTTGTCAAATGCAACGTCGCCTGCAAACCAACCCTCAAACGCATATCCGTCCTTGGTGGGATCGGCAGGAACGTCTGCATCGGCAACAGTCTTGCCGTCCTCAACGGTGACCGATTTGACCTCACTTTCTCCGTCAACAAATTTCACGGTATAAGTTTTGGCTGCATCTTCATCGCAAGCGACAAACACTGCCACAGACAAGACAAGAACCATCACAATTGCAAGTGCGATGAGAAATCTTTTCTTTGTCATTTTTTGTGCCTCCATAATATATTGTTTTTTTGTTTGTTTTTCACGTCAAAAGCCCGTTTTTTGAAGTGCACCCCAAAAGTTGGACAAAAATGTAAAACTTTTGGGTTCACATCATTTTTAAGGCTTTTTTAATGTTAAAATAATATACCCATTCCCCCAAACCGTCAATTTATTTTTATCAAAAAAAATGAGGTTTTTTTGCAGATCGGATATGTTTTGCATAAAAATCGCCATTGTTGCATAAATTCTTGCATTTTATGCATAAAATGCCGAGGGATTGTGCATGTTTTGCACAATCCCCCGTATTTTTTCATGCGTTTATTCAGCGTCTTTCGTGAGCGACGGACACTCGTACGTATAGTTGTTTCCGTCATACTCCGTCACGTATTTTCCGCTGAACACCTTTGTGTCCGTGTCATACGTCAGCGTAAACACATACGGTTTGTCATCCTTCGTGCACGACATAGTGATTTGACTCTTCGTTGCGTCGTATTCGGCAATTCCGCTGACCGATGAGCCAAAAACGAACGTGCCGTCCGCCTCGATTGTCAACGTCATTTTGTTCCCCTTAGATCCGTTTGCGAGCGTCCATGTTCCGTTCCAAGTTCCGCAAAGCGCGGCGGGGATGACCTCCGTCACGTCGCCCGATCTTGTGAGTGTCACGTTTTCACTGCCGTATGCAATGACGTTTGTCGTGATGTCAAACGTATGCAACGTTCCGTCAATCGTGAACGTCACGCTCTTGAGTCCGTCGTACACTGCCGTGAACGGCACGCCCTTAAACGAGCCTGTCAAATCTTTTTTCAGATTTAGCACGACCGCCGTTCCGTCCGCCTCTGCGCCGGTGTAACTTCCCACTTTGTCCGTTGGCAAAGTCGGGATTTCCGTCGTTCCCGTGTAGCCGATCTTGATGAACGACGTTTCTTTCATTATCCACGTTGAGCTCTTCGTATACGCAAGGTTACCGTCATAGAAGAACATGAAATCGACAATTTGCGAATCGTTGTATTCCGCATGAACGCCCGTTGCGTTCTTCGTGTATTCAACCCAACCGCTGTTGACGCTGCCGCCCCAGTTCGGGTTGTAGCTCTTGTCGTAAACTCTCCAATACAAAACTCTCGTATGACCGTAACCGTCAAGGATGAGCAAATAGTATTTTTCAATGAGTTGTTCAACTTCTTCGCCGTCTTCGTCTTCAACCGTAGCGGTTTTGCTCTGATACCAGATTCCGCCGTAGCCGTCTTGCGCCACGAGCGTAACCGCTCCGTCTGCCGCTTTTGCCTGTTCATAGTCAAATCCGACGATGCTTCCGTCGTCAAACACGACCACGACGAGTTTGTCGTACACCATATATGACGAGAAACTTTGTTCTGCGCCGACCACGTTGCCTATGCCGTCAAGCTCAAACGTCTTGCCGTCGTAAGTATACATGCCTTCTTCCGCGCCGATCTTTTGCATCAAATACGCCGATTTATACGCTTCGCCTGCGCTCGAATATTTCGTGAACAACACTCTGTATGCAACGCCGTCAATCGTCACTCTGTCTTGATCTGCAAAATCGTTCGGTGCAACGATCGTCGCACTCGTGTCAACCGCTCCGTCTTTGACATAATACGCGCCTTTTCCGTTCACGTAAATTGCGTGATTGATGTCCCCGATCAGAATCGTTTGAATCGCACCGTCTGCGGCAGGCAAGAAAATTTGCGTGCGTTTCGATGACGTTCTATGCAAATCACCGTAGAAAATACCGAGTTCCTTGTCAAAATACAGCGTGCCGTTTTTGCCTTCGAGCGAAACCCTCGCAACCGTGTTGTTCTTGAACATGCAGTACGTGCCCAGCGTCTCTGAAAAGTAACTCTGGTATGAAACCACGCCGTTTGCTCTGAATTCGATCGTATAGGTTTGCTCGTACACGACCGTATCGTTGTCCGTCAACGATGCGTACACCGTATAATATGTTCCGACAAAATCTTGTCCTTCGTAATTTGCGCTCGGCTGATCGAATTTCACGTTGTCGTATCCCGAGACGCTGCCCTTGCCGACAAAATTCACCGTGAGCGACATATCGTCGTTGATCGTTGCGCTCATCTTTGTGAAATATTTTTCGTAACTCGTCGCGTCGATCGTGATGTCATCTCCGTCCATCGTATACGTTCCGCTTAATGTTGCTCCGCCCGTAACCGATTCGCTTTGATACACAACTTTGCCGTTGCTGAACGTGAGCATATCACCGTCAGCGTTGTAGTATTCGCCGAACAATTTGAGATCGCTCTTCGTATATGTGTATTCGACCTCTCCCGACATGCCGTAATCGATCGTCATTTTTATTGATCCGTCCGATTCCACCGTTGCGGTGATATCGCCGATATTGTCGTAGAATGACAACATCAAAATTCCGTCGCCGTTGTAGGTATATTTTCCGCTGACCGCCGTTCCGCTCACGCGCTTCAACGATCCGTCCGCCGCAAGATAGAGCACGCCACCGTCAACTTCACCGTGATAATCGCCTTTGCCCGTATACACGTGCGCGATTTCCGACACGTCGCCGTAGCATGCGCTGACCTTCATATCCTTAATGACCGGAACATAATAACGATATCTGACTCCGCCTTCAAACTCCCAGTCAAAGAAGAGATTTGATCCCTCGTTCTGTCCTTCGTCAAGCACGCCGACGATTGAAAATTTATCTGCGTCGTACGCTCTCTTTTCACTCTTCACAAGCGTTTCGCCCTTGAAAAAACTCAACGTATATTCGCCTTCCGTCGCAAGACGTTTTCCCGGAATTGCCTTGCCGTCGTCACCGATGCTCCAGCTCGTCATATCCCAATTGACCTTCTCTCCAAGCCAATCCGCCGTAAACGTGCCCGTCGCGACGTTTTCCCCTGCATCATTTTTCACGTCGTAAGTGCTGAGTGCGCTCGAATAGTAGCAGTTTACAACCGCAGTTCCTGCCGAGTAATAACTTGTATAATCGTCCTTTGCCGAGTTGCCGACGATTCCGCCCGCATAACTCTTATATGTATTTGACGTTGCTTTTGTCGCCGTAACTCTGCCAGTCGAGACGCAATCCATGATCGTGCTATTACCCGTCACAACGCCTGCGATACCGCCGGCATAGGACACCTCTTTGTTCGTGCCCTTGACTTTTGCATAGTTTGCGCAGTCAACGATCGAAATGCACGATCCGCTGACATATCCGACGATGCCACCGGCATACTGTCCGCCTTCGACGCTGCCGTTTGAAACGCAATTGAGGATTGCAAGCGCTCCGTTGTATGTGTACGCTGAACCGATGATTCCGCCATGCGCCGCCGCATCGAGACAACTGCTTTCGCCGTCATCGTCAAACTTTTCCATCGTCGTCACAACCGTGGAAACGCAATTCTGCACATAGCCGATATATGCGGTTTTGCTGTCCGAAACTTCAATCCTGCCCGCAATACCGCCGATATAGACCGGGTTGCTTGAAAGCATAACCGTTGCAAAACTTCCCGACACGCTCACGTTTGAAATATTCGTGAGACTGCCAAACCCGACAACGCCGCCGATATACACGCCAACCGACGAATCGTCTTTGTATGTTTCTACCTTATAATTGACGTTTTCGAGCGTCAAATCTTTTATCGTCGCTCTCTCGCAATACCCAAACAAACCGACATACGACATATTCTTTTTGATAGCCTTAGAAATCGTCAAATTGCTGATTTTGTGTCCGTTGCCGTCAAATATTCCGCTGAAACCGTTTATCGTCTTCTCGTTTTCCTCGCCCTCGTTGAACGTGACGATCTGACCTGCGGCAATATATTTTTGCCCCGACATATCGATATCTGCAACGAGTTTGAAACAAGCAGACAAATACTTTACGTCTTCCTCGGTTTCCGGATTGTTCACCCTGTCCGCAAAATCGAGCAGATCATCAGCCGTGCTTATGAGATAGGGATTATTTTTAGTGCCGATTTCCGACTCATTCGTTTTTTCCCATTTCGCAACGAGCGTAATATCTTTCTTTATTGGCGTCGAAAAGTCGAAAGCCGTTGCACTTCCTTCTTCAAACCAACCATCAAACGCATATCCGTCCCTCGTCGGCACTTGCGGTTCTGTCGCAAGTCCGCCGTCCTTCACCGTTTGTGCAGGAACGCTGACGCTCTCGCCCGAGAACGTAACGGTATACGTTGCAGTCTTATCGTCACAAGCAACCGCAACGCACGCCATACAGCACACGAGTGCGATTACAATTGCACAAAACACAATGTTTCTCGTTTTCATAGTCACTCCTTATTCCCCGGCTTCAACAAGATAAATCGTCTTGCCGGACTCGTCTTCAAACGCTTTTGCTCCGTCAACTTTATCGAAACTGATTTTGTAAATCAAAACCAATTTTTCATCCGTTTCCGATCTGTCGATTTCATACACGCAGATCTCTCCGTTCTCGACTTTATAAGCATATGTGTAAACGTACTCATCGCCATCCTCGACAATCGTAAGAGTTGCATACGCCTTGCCGTATTTTACAGAGTTGCTTCTGCCGTCAAGTTCAAGAATGCTTCCGTCATCGGCAACGTATTTGCCTGCATAACCGTCAGCAATCGTAAGCACGGCAACGCTCTGACTGCTACTATCGACAACGACTGCGTTTTGGTCGTCGAGATATGCGACATAGTAGAGGAACGTGTCGTCAATCCAAAGCGAAACGTAGGTTGCATCGACGTACGTCACGTCAACGTCCACTCCGCCGAATTGTCCTTTGGCATTGCCGTTGATGTTAAATTTTCCATTGATAGAGAACGTCTTGCCCTCCGCAATCAAAAATTCTTTTCCGACAAGTTTGTGATGCAAACCGAAATCCTCAACGGCAACTCCGTCTTTCCTGAGCGTAGCATTCTTGTTCACGAATGTGATGACGTAAACCGTCTTTCCGTCTTTCGTGAGCGTCACAATGTACTCGTCGTCGTTATCAACAACGATATAATCAAACTCTTCCGTGCCGGTTGCAGTCTTCAATGTTGCTTTGCCGAGTCCGACCGCGCTCTTACCGTTGAACGAGAGCACATCGTCTCCGACGTGGTATTCGTACTTGCTGACGTAATCGGGTGCTTTGAAAATGACTTCGTCGACGACTATGCCGTCGTTTGTCAACAATGCGACGAACGTCGTGTTGCCAACGGTAAACGTTGCAGTCCGTGCCGCTTTATCATACGTGTAGCGAACGCTTTCGCTCGTCGTTCCATCGGACACCTCGACCGTGCCTTTTGCAATCCACGTTCCCTGCTCGTATGTCTCATATTCAATGTCGTACGCACCGAATCCGTTGAAAATGTAAGTTTTACCGTTTGCTCCGTTCCATGTTCCGTAGAATGGATCGTAGTACGTCATATTGAAATCGTCGGTAATCATTCCCGATGATGCATAGTATCCTGCAAGATAAAGCACTTCCTCTCCATTGTTGCCGATTGCCAAATTGAACATGCCGTAGAACGTCGTTTGATAATACATATTGACCATGATTATGCCCGACGAATCGCGATCGGCAGCGTAAGTAAACGAAATTCCGTTGGAATCCGTGCCTGTGCCGTAGCCGTCTTTGCCGATACCATTGAGCGCAATCGTGTAGTTGAGCAACGTCTCTGTCCAAGTGCCGATAAACGAACCTTCCCTACCGAACATAGTCTCTTTCGTTCCGTCAGACACAACGAGCAGTCCGTCCTCGTCAAAATATGCCTCGAAACCCTCAAACACTGCTTTTCCATCCGCCACGACATAGTCGTACGACTTTGAACCGTAATTTACTTTTCCTCTTCCGTCAAACGAAATGAATCCGCCCGCACTGAAAGCATCTTCCCATTTTCCGACGTAAATAGTTCTGTATTTCACCTCGTCGTTAACGGTATAACGCTCTTTAACGACGAGATTTCCGGCAACGATCGTGCCGATGCAATCCGCAAATGCAAGCGTTCTCGAATCACCCTCGCCCGTTACGCTGTACTTGTAAATTTGACCGTTATATCTGACGTTCCCGTCTGCGTCAAACCAGAACAGCGCGGTTTTATTGAATTCAGTTTCCCAAACGCCCTCAAACTCGTCGTGTTTTGAAAGTTCGAGACCGCTTGAGCCCGCACTCATACTCGTCCCGCTTATAGTTGCCATCACGGTGCTTGTCCCGATGCGCATAGTCACAACGTTGTTCTGACATGTATACGTAAATGTTTCGGTGCCGTTTGCGTTCGTTCTTGAACCGGTGAGGTCTGCAAGGAAATTATAAGTCGTGCCGTCCGTCGTATACCACGTGCCCATAGCAGCGTTCTCTTTTCTTGCCGTGATAGTCCCGAGGCTACCTAATGTCGTGAAGAAAATGTTATCGTAAATTTCCAGCGTTTCGCCGACGATATCCGCATAGTAATTCGCAAGCAACGAATATCCCGACGATGCAGTATAGGACAAATACGCAAAGTAAGCGTCTTTAATCATCATTCTGCTGCCGTCGTAAACATACATGTAGTTTGCAACCATACCGTCGTAATACATCGTCATCTTGCCATTATCGTCAAATGACAAACAAAGTTCCGCTTCAACCTGTTCTCCGTCTTTGAGAGTTGTGAACACTGCGTAATAGTCGCCCTGCACTTTCGTATAATCTGCAAATCCGACATAAACCGTAACGTCGTCGGTTGCAACGAAAGATGCGGGGATTCTTCTTGTGCATTCCTCGTCAAAGAAATATCCGTATGACACCATTTTTCGTGTGTCGCTGTCGCTCTCTTTGTCGGCAACAAACGTATTCATTCCGTCGCCGCCGTAAATTTGATAGATAGGCAAACAGTCGGTGAGAGTAACCACATCGCGATTCTGCGTCAGAGGATTCCCGTCTGCCCCTTCTCTCGTGATATTCCTGCCAAACTCAAAAGTTATGGCAACATCTCCGCTCGCCTCGTCGTTATACACCGGCACGATACCGTTTTCGTTTTCTTCCCAGTCGGCTTTAACCCAATTGAGCAACTCACATGCGTCATCGAGCAGATTTACATTGTACATTTTGTTCCCATCGATTATGCCGTTCGTCGTGTCGTAGGTTTTGTATGTCACGAGTTTTTGGGTGTTGACCTCGTTATAACCGTCTTTATAAATTTTCCCGGATATAGTGCTCGTTGTATGTTCGTCTTGCTTTGGCGAACATGAAAGAGTTGCGATTGCGACGCTCGACGAAATTGCCGTTTCGTTGTCGCTCAAACCGACGATACCGCCGGCATACGAATCTTCACCCGATCCTTTTGCCTCGATCGTAGCGTTCACGTAGACGTTCGCAACGGACGACGATGTGCGCAAATAACCGACTGCGCCGCCCGCATATTTGTTTTTACCTTGAATTGTGCCGACAAACGAGCAATTGTTCACATATGCTGTAGCGGCGTTTGAAGCACCGTAAGCCGCACCGGCAATTCCGCCGACGGCATACAAAACGGATTGCCCGTTTGACGACAAAGTTGCTTGCGTCGCACAGAACGATGTCGTGCCGATGTTTTTCGTGCCGTAACCCTGCATAAATCCGACGATGCCGCCAAGATACACCATATACGTGCTGTCAAGCGTATTCGTCACGGTATACGAACCGTTGAAATTGCAGTTGACAATGTCACCACCTATGTTGTACGCAACGACGCTGCCGAGAATATAATTATATTTGCTCGTCGTTTCAATGGTAATGTTCGATTTTATATTAAGATTCTTTATAGTGGCGGTTGCAATATAGCCGAAGAACCCTGCCACGCCGTTTTCTGCGTTCAAACCAAAGTTTGAAACGGTGTGATTCCGTCCGTCAAACTCGCCCATAAAATAGGTTTTCTGCCCACCGATAGGATCAATTTTTTCGCCGTTAAGATCTATATCGGCAACGAGAGCAACGTATGATTCGACATATTTGTCTTCACCGTCATTGATGCTGTCCGCAAACGTTTTCAATTGCGCCGCGTTTGCAATGAGATACGGACTTTTCGACGTACCCAAACCGCTGATTTTTGCGTCGGCATACTTGAGCCCTTCCACCGTAACCGTTGCCGCCTTTGTTACGACGAAGCAATAATTTCCGTTTTCAAGAAGAGTGCATTCCTGCGTATCCGCATACACTTTCGGCGTTCCGACGTAGTACGGCGACACTTTGATGCCGAATTCTATCTTCGTTCCAACTTCCACGTTTTTCGGTGTCGTACCAGAAAACACGAACATCACGGCGTCATCGCTGTCCCATCTTATGCGCACGGTTTGTTTGGAAACGACGCTCCACTGCGCAACAAGCGTAATATCCTTATTGATTTTCGCTGTGAAATCAAACTCTGTGTCCGCCCCGTATTCCTTCCAACCGTCAAAATTATATCCGTCTTTCACGGGGGATTCCGGCACTTGAACGGTCTGATTTTCGTTCACCTTGACGATGAGATCCGACGTGCCGTTTTCATATTTGAAAGTCACGGAATATTGGACTGAATCGGTGTCGTCGTTTTTATTATCGTCGCACGCTACGCACGTGGCGCACAAAATTATGCACAGTGCCACGACGAATGCGGGTGCGATTTTCTTCAATGTTGTCATATGTCTTTCTCCTTGCGGAACTATTATTCCGCGATTTCCGAAAAGCGACTTTTCACGTCTCGCAAATCATTTTTTTAACATCTTTTTTATTTTGTTTGCGATATCGTTTTTGTTTTGTTGTTTTTCTGCTTTTATTAGTTCGATTTCAGCGTTTCTATCATCCTCCAACTTGACGAGATTGTCATAAAACGGCATATTGTCGAGGATTTCCCTGTCATACTTGTGACACGCCACAAAGTGACCGCCGCCCATATCGTTGAATTTCGGGCTTATGAGTTTGCATGCGCTCATACATTCCGAACAGCGAGTATGGAATTTGCATCCTTTCGGCGGATGTGCCGGCGAAGGAATATCCCCTTCAAGCACGATCCTCTTGATTTTACTGTCCGGATCGGGCACCGGCACAGCCGAAAACAACGCTTTAGTATACGGATGCAACGGCTCATCAAACAATTCTCGTTTCGTGCCGTACTCAACCATGTTCCCGAGATACATAACTCCGACCTCATCGGATATATGTTCAACAACGGACAAGTCGTGCGATATAAACAAGTACGCAAGGTTGTCGCTGCGTTGCAAATCTTTGAACAAGTTGATTATTTGCGCCTGTATCGACACGTCAAGCGCAGACACCGGCTCGTCGCAAATGACGAGTTTCGGTTTAAGAGCAAGCGCTTTTGCTATGCAGATACGCTGCCTTTGACCGCCTGAAAATTCGTGCGGATATCTCTCGAAATAATGCGGTTGCAATCCGCATTTCGTCATTATATCGACGATATAATCCTTATATTGTTCTTTTGGCACTATATGGTGCACCTTGACCGCCTCGCCGACGATTTCGCCAACCGTCATACGCGGCGAAAGCGACGAATACGGATCTTGGAATATCATCTGAAAATTCGGGCGCATCTTTCTCAAAGCGTTGCCTTTGAGTTTTTCGATATGCTTGCCCTCAAAGATAATTTCACCGTCCGTCGGTTCGTAGAGATGCAGAATCGTTCTTCCAAGGGTAGTTTTTCCGCAACCGGACTCACCCACGATACCGATTGTCTGACCTGCTTTGAGTTTCAGAGACACGCCATCAACCGCTTTGAGATAGACGGTGTTGCTCTTAAACAGACTTTTGGATATGGGAAAATGCTCTTTCAAATTATTGACAACAAGCAGATATTCTTCGTTCTTATCCTGCTCTTTACAATCGCAAGCACCATTATTTTCGCATTCATCGACAACGGTTTTGTTTATTTCATCAACCGTTTCCGTTTGCAAATCCGACGTTACGATTTCTTCGGCGTTAACGTTGACCTTTTGTTCTGTCATTGGAGTTCTCCTTTATCCATACAACGGTAGCATGCCACGAAGATTTGCTCCGCGACGTCAAAAACAAAATCAGCGGAAGCATCATGCTTATCACGC
>CAVABL010000034.1:2670-10580 GCA_963586735.1 Firmicutes bacterium TM09-10 | reverse complement strand
ATTTTATACGGCGTATTTACTCTGCCCCAATCGAGAAACGCAAACGTATTTTTCTTGTCGAATTTCCAGACCTTATCGCCCCAACGGAACGTTCCCTCGCACGGCATACAATTCTGTTTGGTCGTCATAAAATATCTCGTCGGATTGTTTGCAAACGGCAAAACGGTGGTGATATTTTCAAGCCCGTCCATAATATCCATCGTGAAGTTTGCCTCAACTTCTTTGCCCTTGAACTTGCCATTGAAATACATCGTTCTCTCGTTTTGTTTCGTGACGACTTTCATTTGCGTTTTGCCGACTGTATGGTCGAGCACGTTGGGCACGTCGCCTTTTTTTGGCAACATATACTTTTTCCCGCCCAAAAAGAGTGCGGTACATTCCAAAACGGTGCCGGCGTGGATGTCGCTCTTGTTGATTCTATGGCGCAAATCGGTGAGTGACGCTTGTGCAAAACCGCCAATCGAAATATTCGAGAACGTCATTTGCACCATAAATTCGCCGTTTGAAATCTGATACATATCCCACTCTTTTTTACGGTTTGCGGGCTTTGCTTTTTCACGCTCGTATTCAAAGACGTTGTGTCTTGCCCAACCGGGCGAAAGCAACTTGCCGTCGTCGCCCAAAAGTTTGGTGGGTTCGGTATACTCGATTTGTTTGCTGTTGAGTTGACCTTCGATCCAACTCGGATAAGTTCTTTTCATATTCTCTCCTCTTTACGCCTACGGGCGTAATTATCACAAGCAAAGTATACGGCATAAGTTTCCCCATTTCAAGAGCGATTTTTGACAAAAACACGATATTTTCAAAAGTATGCATTTTCAAACGATTGCAATGAATCTTTCAAAACCACCGACGTTACGATTTTCAAACAAATCCTATGCACAATCGCCGATATGTGTTATGATTTTCAAAAGGAGAAAATATGGAAATACACCCGATAGCACACATGAAGACGCCCTTCAAAGAGAAGTTCGGCATACCTCGTCAAAGCGGCAAAGTCGCAACGACGGCACGCGTCGTCTTTGAAAAGGAATATCGCAACCCCGACGCTCTTCGCGGCATCGAAGGATTTTCGCATTTGTGGCTTCTCTTCGATTTTTCAAAAGCGCATCGCGACGAGTTTTGTCCGACAGTTCGTCCCCCTCGTCTCGGAGGCAACGAAAAGGTGGGAGTGTTTGCTACACGCTCGCCATTCCGCCCCAATTCCATAGGATTAAGTTGCGTGAAACTCATTGCGGTCGAGGACTCACCCGATGGCAAAGTTCTCGTCGTCGAGGGAGCGGATTTGCTTGACGGCACCCCGATATACGACGTGAAACCCT
Source organism: Firmicutes bacterium TM09-10 (assembly GCA_963586735.1). GTDB lineage: Bacteria > Bacillota > Clostridia > Christensenellales > CAG-917 > CAG-475. Next base: position 9,258 of record CAVABL010000034.1, on the reverse strand, counting down.
ATCTGAAATCCGATTGCATTCAAGATGCCGTTTGCGGATTTTCGGATGATTGCGCCGCTCACTTTCTCAAAGTCGAAAACGTTGAAATTTTAAAAGACCTTCCGCAAAGCGAAAGGCAGGCAATCGTCGATTGCATCGCGCAAGATCCGCGCCCTTCCTATCAAAACGACGAGCGCGAATACGGCATGCGTTTCTCTTGCCACAACGTGAAATTCACCGTTTCGGGCGACGTCGCAACGCTTATCGAATGCGTCGAAATCTAAATCGGTTTTCCGCACTGTTTACAAAACACCGCTTTTATCACGCAAAAACACGCACATAAAGTGCGTGTTTTTGCAATTGTATTAAAATTCTTACACATCGTTTTTGTGCTAATCCACAAAATATTTGCTGTAGTTTGCTTTGAGCATCTTGTGTGAAATCGTGCTTTGCGCAAGGAACACCGACAACAAAACCAATATACATCCGACAAACTCTTTTGCCGAATAACTCTCGTGCAAAAACGCCACTCCGCCGACGAATGCTATGACGGATTCGAGCGACATTATGAGGGTCGCAAGTTCGGGCGGCGCATATTTTTGACCGATTGTTTGGAACGTAAATCCGACGCCTGCCGACATGATTCCGACGTACAAAACGGGGATTATATTTGCGCCGATTGCGCTTGCGGGCGGAAAGCCTTCGATCGCCATTGCCGGCAAACTCAGCACGCTCGCCACCACGAATTGCACGAACGTTATTTTGAAAGGATCCGCATACTGCACGAACACGTCGATAAACATAATTTGCAGCGAAAACATCACGGCGCACAAAAGCAAGAGTGCGTCCGCATATGTCAGACCGCTGTTTTCGTTGATGCACATGACGTAAAATCCGAGCACCGCGAGCACGATTGCAAACTTGCTGTTCGTCGGGATACGGCGGCGCAAAAGCACGTTCAAAAGCGGCACGATAACGATATAAAGCGCAGTGATGAATCCCGTTTTGCCGACCGTCGTATGCTCGATTCCGTACTGTTGCAAATTGTTTGCGACAAACAGACACAATCCGCACAATGCGCCGCCGACCAATGTTTCCTTGTTCCATCCGATGCGCTTTACGCCCCTCTTTTTATCCACGAGGGCAATGACTATGAGAAAAACTCCGATTACGCCGACGGCGAGAGAAAACCTCAATCCGTTGAACGTGAAAGTCGGCACATCGGATGCCGCTTTTTGTTGGGCGATAAACGCAAAACCCCATACCAGCGCACACAGCGAGCAGAACAGGATTCCCGTCAGATTGTGAGACTTTTGTTTGATCATATCTTTTATTTTATGCTTTTTTCAAGCGTTTTTGCCAATTTTTTGTAGTCGTCAAGCGACAACGCTTCCCCTCTCACCATAGGTGAAAAGCCTGCCTCGGCGATGATTCCGCTTGCCGTTTGCTTGTCGAGTTGAAAAGCGACGGCGAGATTATTCGCAAGCGTTTTGCGGCGCATTGCAAACGACGACCTCACGAGTTTGTGCAAAAGTTCGGCGTTTTCGCCGTCGAGTTTGTGCCTGTCAATATCAATACGCACGACGGCGCTGTCCACGTTCGGCGACGGGAAAAACATATTTCTCGACACGTTCCTCGTGATTTGAGCGTCGCCCGCCATCTCGATTGCAAGCGTAATTGCCGAGTAGTCGGGTGTATTCGGTTTTGCAACGAAGCGGAGCGCCACCTCTTTTTGCACCATAATAGTGACGGATTTGACGTCGAGCGTGCTTTCCAAAAAGCGCATTGCAAGCGGCGTCGTTATATAATAGGGCAAGTTTGCAACCACTTTGAAACTTTCCCCGACTATATCTTTCAATTCGTCGTCCTTCATTTTGAGGACGTCGCGGAAAACGACCTCAACGTTCTCAACTCCTTGCAAGGACAGCGCAAGCACGGGTTGCAAATTTCTGTCCACTTCAAACGAGTAGACCTTTTTTGCGACTTTTGCAATTGCACGCGTGAGCGTACCTGCGCCCGTACCTATTTCCACAACGACGTCTTCCGCCGCAATTCCGCTGTCGGCAACGATTGCGTCAAGCAGATTCGCGTCGGTGACGAAATTCTGTCCGAGCGCCTTGTTGAAGTGAAAATCCACTCCGCGTATTATGTCTTTGATGCTGTTGTTTTCCATTTATTACCTTACAAAAAAGCGAATACGCCACACGCTTTTTCACACACTATCATCGTACAAAAGACGAACCGTCAAATCACAAAAGACGAAACGTCAAAAGTACGAAAGAAAAAACGGGAGTCGTCACAGACTGCTGTTTTTTCAATATTCCGTGTCCTCTCTTATGGTTTCGCGCACCTTGAAATGCGCGCCCACGCTCTTTGCGACCTCGCCGCACGCTTTCACCTCGTCCTCGCCGATGAAATCGACAACGGACATAGTGGTGTCGATTCCCGCCTCGACGCAGTCCTTCGTAAATTTGAGCATAGCGTCAAAAGCGGCATCGCCGTACTTGCTTCTGCAAATATCCTGATACGCTTCCCTCGTCGATGCGTTGAGCGACACCGACACGCTGTCGATATACGGCGCGATAAGTTTTGCCACGTCATCGCGGTTGTTGATGAGGTTTCCCAATCCGTTCGTATTTATGCGGATTTTGCATCCCTTCTTCTTGAGATAGGGCGCAATCTGCGAAATCATCGAGAGGTTGCACATAGGTTCTCCGAAACCGCAAAACACAATCTCTTTATACTTTGAAAGCGGATAGAGCGAAAGGTCGTCAACGAGTTCCTGATAGGTGGGTTCTTTCAAAAGCCACAATTCGTTTCCGCTCACTCCGTCCTTGATATTGCGGATGCAAAATTCGCAATTGTTCGGGCAACGGTTCGTTATATTGAGATACAAACTGTCGCCGAATTCATACACATAATTGTTCGTCATATCACTCTCTGTCTATTTTCGTTAGGTTTATTGTTTTTTAATTTATTTTGCACAATCGATGTTTTACGCAATCATTTCAAACGTTCAAACAGTCGTTTTGCATTTTGCGTTGTGATTCGCTCGATTTCTGCTTCGCTCACGCCAAGCACATCGGCTGCTTTATCCGCAACGAGTTTCACAAACTTCGGTTCGTTCACCTTGCCTCTGAACGGCACGGGCGTCATATACGGACAATCCGTTTCGACGAGCAATCTGTCTCTCGGCACGGCAGCAAGCGATTCGAGATTATGCTTTGCGTTCTTGAATGTTATCGCGCCGCCGAAAGCATAGTAAGCGTCGAGTTTGTCAAAGATTTTCACATATTCGCTCGATCCCGAATAGCAGTGCAACAACAATCCGTTCCTTATATATTTTTGCATATCGAAAAGGATTTTTCTTGCGTCCTCGTATGCGTCTCTCACGTGCAACACGATTGGCAATTCCGCCTCGCAGGCAAGTTCGATTTGCCTTGCAAAAGCACGTTTTTGCACTTCTCTCTCGCTCAAATCGTAGTAGTAATCAAGTCCGATTTCGCCAATTGCAACCACTTTATTCCGCTTTGCAAGTTCGACGATTCTTTGGCAAGCGTCGTCTGTGAGCGTATCCGCGTCGTGTGGATGCACGCCGACCGCCGCATAGACCTTGCCAAACTCGTCTGCGAGATTGACGGCGCACTCGGTTGAGGGCATATCGTATCCGACGCATATTGCGCACTCGATTCCGTCCTTGTCGAAATCGCCGACGATTCTGTCCGCCTCGCCAAGCAATTTTTCATCGTTCAAATGACAATGCGTATCAATCAACATACGTCCTTCACCGCCTTACGAATCCTTTGTCCGTCTTACGTCGCAAGATTCGTCTTGCGCCTCTTCGATGCATTTTTCCTTGCAATCAACGCCGAATCGTTTTCAAAAACTTATCTCACGACGCATCCGCTGTCCACGCTCTTTTCGGGCGACACAAGCACGATATCGTCGCTGCCGTCCTCTTTCTTTCCGCAAGCGCAAAGCAGCATACCCTGACTTTCGATTCCGCGCAGTTTTGCGGGTTTGAGGTTGAACACCACGACGACGTTTTTCCCCACCATCTCTTCGGGCGTATAGAATTTTGCGATTCCGCTCACTATCGTGCGCACCTCGTCACCGATTTGCACGGAGAATTTGAGAAGTTTATCTGCCTTTTCGACTTTTTCGGCGGTGAGAATTTTGCCGACTCTGAGTTGAATTTTTGCAAAATCGTCAATCGTAATCTCGCTCATATCAACCACGTTTTCCTCTTTTTTATCATTGTTTTTTTGCGTTTTTTCAACGTCTTTTTGCGTGTTTTTTACGGTTTTTTCAACGTTGTTTTCTTCGTTTTGAGGCTCGTCAACCGCAATCAAGCCCTTTTCGACGAGGTCTTTTCTCACCTTTTCAACGTCGATTCTTTGAAAGAGATGTTCGGGGTTTTCGGCAACTTTAGTGCCGTTTTCAAGCAGCCCGAATTTGTCGAGGTCGTCATATCCGCGCAGCGCAGTTCCGCACTGTTCGGCGACTTTTTTGGATGTCGTGGGCATGAACGGAGCAAGCAAACTTGCCGCAATCACGATTGTTTCGGTGAGGTTATACAGCACAGTCGCAAGCCTGTCTTTTTGACTTTCGTCCTTTGCAAGCACCCAAGGCATAGTCTCGTCGATATACTTGTTTGCTCTTCTCAAAAGCGCAAAGATTTCCGCCAACGCGTCCGCCGACCTATACCCGTCAATATCCGCAAAAACCTTGTCACGAGTGGATTTTGCAAGCGATTTCAGCTCGTCGTCGACGGGTTCGCACACGCCTTTGTCGCACACGATTCCGCCAAAATACTTGTTCGTCATCGCAATCGTGCGTTGCACGAGATTGCCGTAAACGTTGACGAGTTCGCTGTTGATTGTTTCAATCACCAAATCCCAACTGATGATACCGTCGTTGTCAAACGGCATTTGCGAGAGCAGGAAATATCTCACGCTATCCACGCCGAATCTGTCGACGAGGTCGTCCGCATAGATGACGTTGCCCTTTGATTTTGACATTTTTCCGCCGTCTTGCAAGAGCCACGGATGCCCGAAAATTTGTTTTGGCAGCGGCTCGCCGAGAGCCATGAGGAAAATCGGCCAATAGATTGAGTGGAATCTGACGATATCCTTGCCAATGATATGCACATCTGCAGGCCACTCTTTTTTGTAGAGTTCGCTTGAATTTCCGTCTGCGTCGAAACCGATTCCGGTGATGTAGTTAGTGAGTGCGTCAAGCCACACGTACACGACGTGGCGTTTGTCGAACGTGACGGGAATACCCCAAGTGAACGACGTTCTCGACACGCACAAATCCTGAAGACCGGGTTTCAAAAAATTGTTGACCATCTCGTTTTTGCGCGATTGCGGAACGATGAAATCGGGATGCTCGTCATAGTATTGCATGAGTTTGTCGGCATATTTGCTCATATTGAAAAAATACGCCTCTTCCTCTGCCATTTCGACTTTTCTTCCGCAGTCGGGGCATTTGCCGTCGACGAGTTGACTGTCCGTCCAAAACGATTCGCACGGAGTGCAATACCAACCCTTGTACGAGCCTTTGTATATATCGCCTTGTTTATAAAATTTTTCAAATATTTTTTGGACTTGTTCTTCGTGGCACTTGTCTGTCGTGCGGATAAACTTGTCATAAGTCGTATCCATCAAGTCCCATATACGTTTAATATCGGCGGCTTTTTGGTCGACGAACTCTTGCGGCGTAAGTCCTGCCGCTTCCGCTTTAAGCTCGATTTTTTCGCCGTGCTCGTCCGTACCGGTTTGGAAAAACACATCGTAACCCTGCATGCGTTTTGCCCTTGCAACGAGGTCGGAAAACACGATTTCGTACGTATTGCCGATGTGCGGTTTGCCCGATGCATAGGCGATTGCCGTCGTCATATAAAATTTCTTTTTGTCTTGCATGATGCCACCTCTTCACAGCCGATGATGCCGTTTTTTGAATTGAGTTTATACATTATACATCTTTTATTTATAAAAGTAAACAGGAAGTGCATATGCTTGCTCGATGAAAAATACAATAATTCCATGAACGTCGCATTTTTGATTATAACCGCCGCGTCGTTGATTTTGATGACGATACGCTCGCCCGAATCCGCTTTTCCGACGATGATAGAAGGCGTTGTTAGCGCAATCGAATTGTCGGTCAAACTTTGCGCGATATACGCAGTGTGGTTGTCCGTCTTGAAAATGATTGAGGCGACTTCTCTTGACAAAAAACTGTCGAAACTTTTGCGCCCTATCGTGCGCAAGATTTTCAAAAACGAAAAGGACGAGGCGTACGATTACATATGTCTAAATCTTGCGGCAAACATGTTCGGCATGGGCGGAGTCGCAACGCCCGCGGGAATAAAAGCGATGAGCGCGATGAGCGACGGCTCGCAAAGAGCAACCGACAACATGATTATGCTTTTGGTGATAAACGCAACGTCCATTCAACTCATTCCGGCAACGGTAGTTGCACTCAGGGCAAGCGCAAATTCACAAAGTCCGTCCGACATAATTTTGCCAACTCTTATATCGAGCGGCATAGCGACTTTGCTTGGCGCGATACTTTGCAAAACGCTTTCGGCAAAATCGACCGGTTCAA
>CAVABL010000034.1:0-2660 GCA_963586735.1 Firmicutes bacterium TM09-10 | reverse complement strand
CGCTTTATTTGGCGCAAACCGCAAGATAAAGCCCTCTTTTTGCAAACAAAGCAAAAAAATGCGTCGAGGTGACAAATGAGTGCGAGCGCATACGTTCTTCCCGTTTTGCTCATCGTTTTGATTGTCGTGTGCATCGTCAAAAAAGTGAAAGTGTACGAGTGTTTTTTGCTCGGCGCAAAGGACGGACTCAATCTCGTCATAGACATTTTTCCCTACGTTGCGTCCATATTCGTATGCATCGAACTCTTCAAATCGAGCGGACTTTCAAGCATAATTTCGGGTTGGCTCGCAAAACCTTTGTCCTATATAGGCATACCGAGTGAGGTGAGTGAAATTATGCTTTTGGTTCCGTTGTCGGGCAACAGCACGATTGCACTGCTCGAAGGGATAATCAAAGAGCACGGCGCGGATTCATACGTCGCAAGATGCGCCGCGGTGATTGCCGGCGGAAGCGAAACGATTTTCTATATATGTGCCATATATTTTTCTGCGTGCAAAGTGAAAAAATTGCGTTATGCGATTCCCGTATCCCTCTTTTGCACGCTTGTGGGCGCGCTCATTGCGTGCGCGATTTGCCGCGTTATGTAAAAGGAACGCCGCTTGGGCGTTCCTTCCGATATTTTGCGCATATCGCGCGTCTCAAACGTGATTATGCAATCGTTGCATTGAGTTTTTCAACGAGTTCGTCAACGTCGATGCCGTGCACTTGTGCAGCCTCTTCAAGAGTTTCGCCGTGCGCGAGCATGCAATGCAAACAATGCATACCGCTCTCTTGCAACACTTGCGCGAGTTTGTCGGGATCGCCCTGTGCAAGCACGTCGATGATGAGCATGTCCTTTGAAATCATAGTCGTTACCTCCTAAAAGATATGTAAATTTTGTTTATTCGAAATGTCCGGTGAGCCACGCCCAAACGATGAGCGCAATCACGCCGAGAGCAACGAGCACCGCAATCGTCACTCTGAGCGGCGACAACGGCGACTTGCCGGTTGACTTGCCCGTTCTGCCGTTGATGACAAAACGGTAGTCTTTTTTGCGGTACGCGTAGGCACAAACCCACAGCGGCAGGAGCATATAATGGAATTTCGTGCCCGAATAGATTGTGTTGACGTTGAGATAATCAACAACGTCCGCGCCGTACTTGCTTACGATTTTGTCGCGAATCGAGTCGTCCATCTGCCCTTTTGCCACATCAAACCCGTCCGAGAGAGACGTATCGTAGCGTTCGGCGGCAAATCCTGCGATGTAGTCTTTGTTGTACGATTCGAGATTTTCGGTGTCGTACGGCAAAATTTTGTTGAGTTCCTTTTGCGTTAGTTGCGTGCTTGCCTCAACCGCGACGTCCTCAAACGAGTTGTCCGTATGCCCGTTGACGCTGAACCAATGTATGTACGTTTCCATATGGCGATCTTTGCCGCTGCCGACCATTCTCGTGCGTCTTTCGCCGAGCCTGCCGTCGTAGTCCGACGACGCGTTCGTCGTGAAGGCGTAGGACGGAATGTACACGCCGTGGAAATTGTCGATTTTGAAACTCTTTTTGAGTTTATAAGGTGCAAACAACTTCTTTTTTATCCACTTTTTGCCGGCGGTTGCCGCTTGCTCCTTTGAGAGCGCAAACGGCAAAATACTGTCGGGTTTAAGCCCCTTCATATCGTCGATTTCAACGACGTTCGTCGCGCCGCAGTATGGACAATTGATGGCAGTGTCAAACGGAGCGAGTTTGACTTCCGCTCCGCAATTGGGGCATTTGTAGGTTGAATCGTCAAGTTTGACTTCGCCCTCGTCGACGCATTCGTCAAAGTCTCTTTTGAGGCTCAATTGTCTGTCGACCGTGCGCGTTGCTTGGCAATACGGACAATAGAGCGCGTTCTTTTGCGGATCGTACGTCATATCCGCGCCGCAATTTTCACACTTTACGACCGCCGTGTTGTTGTAATTGAAAACGTCTGCCATAAGTCGTTATTATTCTGAAAAATCAGTCGATTTTTGCACCGCATTCGGGACAGAATTTCATGCCTGCTTTGACTTTTGCGCCGCATTTGGGGCACACGGCGTTCATTTGCGCGCCGCATTCGGGGCAGAACTTTGAACTTTGAGGCACGTCCGCGCCGCACTTTGCGCACTTAATCGTTTGCTCTGCGCCGACTTTTGCACCGCATTCGGGGCAGAATTTCGCGTCCGCTTTGACGGATGCTCCGCACTTTGCGCACTTGACTTTTGCGCTTTGCGCCTCGTCGAGATTCTGCGCAAACTGACTGCCGACTCTCGTGCCCATGCCAAGACCTATGCCGGCTGCGCCGAACATACCGCCCGCGCCGGGATTCTTTGCCGCGTCGCGCATTGCCTGCACCGATTCGTATTGAGCGTATTCGCCCATTTTCCCGTCAAACACGCCCAAAGTCGTGCGTTTATCCATTGCTCTTTCAACCGCTTCGGGCAGTTTGAAGTTGCGCACGATGACTGAGTCCGCGTCAAGACCGAGTTCGTTGAATTTGGGTTTGACTTGTTTGCACACCGTATCTCCGATTTCGAGGTAGTTTGCGGCGAGTTCGAGCGCGGGAATTTGGCATTCGCCGAGCAAGTCGGTGAGTTGAGCAAGCACCAACGATTTGAGGTGTTCCTCGATGTCCTCCGTATTGAATGAACGGATTGTTCCAAAAC
>CAVABL010000033.1:0-11351 GCA_963586735.1 Firmicutes bacterium TM09-10 | reverse complement strand
AAAAATCAACGTCAGTCCGCGTTTTCTTGCAGACGTCGAAAGCGGGAAAGTCGGCGTGTCCATAGAAACTCTTAAAAATATAAGCATCGTTTTGGACATCTCTTGCGATTATCTCTTGGGAATAAGCGAACAAGACAACACGTCTGAACTCGTCCGCAACGAATTTTCAAAACTGCCGGCAAAATATGGTATTGCCGTGCTTTCGCTTATAAACGAATTGTCAAAATTGGATTGATTTCAGAATTATTTTGTATTTAAAAACGCACCGTTCGGTGCGTTTTCGTTTGTTTTGAGCGGGTGTTATTTTCAGTCCCTGTCGTCAAAATCTTCGTCGTCCTCTTCGTCTTCTTCGTCATCCTCATCGTCGTCGGCATAATCATCGATATCGCCGAGGTCATCGTCAAAGTCGTCAGGACACTGCTCTTCCTCATCCTCTTCAAGCTCTTCTTCCTCGTCCTCTTGGAGTTGATTGAGCGAAACCTCGTCTTCGTCTTCAGGAGCGATAGGTTCGTCGTCCTCAACAAATTCCTGCCAATCGTTGTCGTCTTCGAGTTTGTTTTGAGCGGCGTTTGCTTGTTCCTCTCTGCAAGCAGCGCATATATCTTCGCCCGGTTCGAGATAATTCACTTTGCAAACGGGGCAGATTTTTTCTTCTTCCTCGACATCGTCATCGTCTTCGAGCAAGCAGAGTTTGCTTACTTTGCCGAGCTCTGCTTTGCACACTTCACACAGTTCTTCCTCATTTGGAATCCAGTTCAGTTCGCAGCGCGGACATTTCTTATATTTTCCCATACCAACCTCGCAGGTTTTTGATTCATATATTATATTGATAAGATGCAATTATGTAAACTATATTTTTCAATTTTTTTTATTTTTTTTTCAAAAACCCTTATATTGTGTTCACCAATTTTTTTTCACCAATATCTTGTGTTTGAAAAAATTGGTGAAAATAATTGTTGAAAAGCCGACAAATTATGCTTAAAATGTGTATTGTTAAACCAAAAACAACAATTATTTGTGAAATCCCGATCGAATAAACAAATAAATACATACTTCGACAAAAAATGGTGAAAAGTGCGATTTTCCGTAATTAAACGGATTTTATAATCTGTTCAATAATTATTTATATACTTTGGAGGCAATTTTATGAACAAAACAATTGTTATTGCAGACGACAATGCAGCCTTGTGTGCTGGCATCCGTGATTTTCTCAATGCGCAAGACGGCTTCGAAGTCGTTGGCACAGCTCAAAACGGCAACGATGCGCTACGGCTTATCAATCTGTACAAGCCGGATTTCGTGTTGCTTGACATCGTCATGCCCGAGCTTGACGGATTCGGAGTGCTATCCGCACTCGAAAACAAAAGCTCCGTCGTCATAATGATGTCGCAACTCGCAAGCGACGGATTCGTGCAAAAAGCGATACAGTACGGCGCAAATTATTTTCTTGCAAAACCCTTTGACTACGGCATGATGTTCAAGGTGATATGCGACTTTTCCTCTCCTCGTCCGGCGCCCCGCACGCAAAGCAACATACGCAGAAACAAAACTCTGGACGAGCGAATCGCAAATCTCTTCATATCCGTAGGAATACCCGCCCACATAAAAGGATATCAATTCCTGCGCGAGGCCATCAAGATGACGATTGAAACACCCGAAATCATCAATTCGATCACAAAGCAACTTTATCCCGGCATCGCCGCAAGGTATCAGACTTCAGCATCGAAAGTCGAGCGCGCAATTCGCCATGCAATCGAAGTCGCCTGGAACAGAGGCAAAATCGAAAACATCAACAATGTTTTCGGCATCAAAATCTACGCACCCAACGAAAAGCCCACCAATGGCGAATTCATCGCGCTCGTTGCAGACAAACTGCTCCTCGAGTGCGCCTGAAAAAACTATTTCGTCTTATTACATTAATTCCCGACACGGAAAAGACGACGCCGCAGCGTCGCCTTTTCCATATGGGGAGAAACTATGAATTATTGCTTGTTTGAGGGTTTTGCCGGTGGGGTTTGTCCGCCTTGTCCTGCAGGACCGCCCTGTCCTCCCGGTTGACCGCCGGGTTGCATTCCGCCCTGTCCTCCACCTTGACTTCCGACATAAGTGACGATTGACGAGATTGTGAACGATGCAAGTTGTGTCGAATCGCTTTCAATCGTGTACGTTGCGCCATTTTCCAACTCCGCAGTGCTGACGATGATAGATTGGCAAATTTTTTTCGTCGTTATCGTCAAAACCGTATTGCCGTCCGCGTCCTTGATGTAGAGAGTTTCACCTGCCTGGATTTCCGAATCGGAAGTGTACAACACGACATATTGCGTTGAGTTTGTGGATGGAGTTTCCACCATTCCTCGCGAGCCCATTGCCACGAGCGTACCGCCTTGAACAATGATTCCGGTTTCTGCATCGAGTGCGCCGTCGCCATTGCTTGTCGGTCCGTAAACAGTTATCGTACCGCCTGTGATGAGGATGCTTCCGTTTGAGTCGAATCCGTCGCCGCTTGCGTAAACCGTAATGTTTCCGCCGTCGATGACGATATATTCCTTGACATTCGTGTCGTCGCTTGCTGCATTGATGCCGTCGTCGCTTGCAGTGACGTTGATAGTGCCGCTCGTGATTTTGACATATGCACCCTCGATTGCTTCATACGAACTTTCAATGAGTATCTCACCGCCGTCAATCTGAACGAGCACATCTGCCGTGATGCCGTCATCGTAGGTGTTTATGGTGATATCGCCGCTTTGGATGAGCACATTGCCGCTGTTTGCGTGGATTGCGTCGTCGGTTGAGTCGATGTTGACAACAGCGCCCCCCGTGATGACGATGAGATAATCGCCGTCCGTCACGGTCACTTCGGTGCCGTCCTCTTCTTCGTATTTGATTTCGCCGACTTTGATGCCCTTTGAACTTTGTGCAAGGGCGTACAACTTGCTCGTTGCATAGTTTGAATCGCTTGCCACTTTCTTGTAGGTTGTGCCGCTTACGACGTATCTGAAGTCGTCTTCAGTGAGATCGTACTCTTCCATATTCTCCGTGGAGTATGCAACAAACGTACCCTCCGTCGTGATGTTCACGCTGCTACCCTCGATATAGACGAGTGTGTCTGCCTGAATGCCGTCGCCTTGAACGCTTGCGGAGTATTTGACGTTTTTGAAGATGACGTAGCCTTCGGTATACCCTTCGGGGAACGTCTCCGTGTCGTTGTCACACTCTGCGTTCACGCCGTCTTTCACAGCTCCATTAACGGTTATAGTTGCATTTTGCGCCTCTACGCACCGTGCGGCAATGCCGTGGTTTTGACTTTCAACGACGATTGTAGCGTCAACGATGACGAGAGATTTTGTGACTTTGATTGCGTTCTTGCTTGCACTAGTAACGCTCAATTTGCCCGTTCCGTTGATTGAGAGATTGCCTTTGACATGGATTGCGTTGGCGTCATCGCCTGCGTTCGTAACGATGTTTTCGGTACCCTCTGTCAATGTTATCACAAGATCTGATTTCTTGTTTGCGTTCGAGATTGCAATGCCGTTGTCGTTTGTGATCGTTGCTCCGTCAAGGATGATGTGAGTTGTTTCGCCATCTGCAACGGAGATGGCCACGCCTGCTTTGAATTCGCCTTTGAGGACATATGTTCCTGCTTCTGTGATCGTGTAAGTTTCCTCACTGCCCTCAACGACCGTTGCGCCATCGCTTGACACGTTTGCCGACAAGTCACTGAGATCGGAAACCGTGATATCATCCGTCGTCAACGAATCGACTTGAGTCGGGATCGTTCCCGTGCCGCCACCTCCGAGGTTGTCACCTTGTCCACCCTGTCCGCCGGGCTGCATTCCGCCTTGCCCGCCACCGTTCTGATCGGGAGGCGTTTGAGAAGTGTCCGTCGACGAATACGTCGAATCCGCGGAAGTGTTGTTGTCGCACGCAACCAATCCGACGCACAGACACAACACCGTAATCAATGCTACAATGATAAAGATTCCTTTTTTAAGTTTCATGATAGTCACTCCTTTTGAAACTCTGAAGTTCCTTTTGATGAGCATATTGTTGCAAGCCAACCTAAAACGAAACATAAAAATCAAAAATATTTTCAAATTTTTCAAAAAAAATTTTCGGATATGAAAAAACGGCCTTCGCCACCTTTCATTTTACTATTTCCACAATTGCATACACATCGTTATTATACTTTAATGTACATTTCAGTTGCCGACCTTTTTGCAAGCACTTTGAATCACATCGTCACGGTGAAAATTATCGTTTTCCCATCCGGCGAGTTTGCTGTGATTTTCCCCTTTTGCTGTTCGACTATAGCCTTGGCAACCGAAAGTCCGATGCCGTGTCCGCCTGTTTGCGAATTGCGCGACGAATCAAGCCTGTAAAATCTTTCAAACAACACATCGAGATTGCCTTGCGGCACGCCGTCCGTCGTGTTCGTCACCACAATTTTGCTGTTTTTGCCCGAACCCGAGAGCGTAAAGTGTATATTGCCCTCATCGTCCGAATACTTGACTGCATTGTCAAGCAGCAATTCTATGAGTTCTTTTGCCATTTTTACATCGCCAACGTAGGACACTCCCTCTGCAATGTCATAATCAAACTTTTTGTTTTTGCTCTCACACACAGCGACATAAGGCAACACGGCGTCGTTTGCAACTTCGCTCAAAGAAAATTCGCTCATTGCAACCTTATTTTCCTCGTCCATTCTTGACAAAAATACAAGTTTGTTCGTGAGTTCGGTGAGTTTTGCAACTTGCTCTTTTATGCCGTCCGTCCACTCGCTCGTTCCATAGGCATATTCCATAAGTTCGCAATCCGCGCCGATGACCGTGAGCGGAGTTTTAAGTTCGTGATTTGCATCGGTGATAAACTGTTTTTGCTTTTTGTACGTTTCGGCAACCGGTTTCATAACCGCACCCGAAAGCAACACAACAAGCACGAACACCAGCGCATAACCGGCCAGACTTATTAGACAACTTGCTTTCAAAAAGTCATAAAAGTTGTTGAAATCTCTTGTGCAATCGAGAAACACATACATCACGTTTCCGTCCTCGAGAGTCGTCGTCATGTATTTATAATTGTCCTTTTTGCCCTCCGTTTTGCCCTTCGCAAAAAGCGTCGTCGCATACGATTGCGCCTTTTCGTCGTCGATTGCGGCGATGTTGTCGGTGTTGAACGACACGACGTTGCCGCTCTCGTCAAGCGTGACGGTGAAATATCTCGTTTCATACGGCGCTTCGGGCGACATGCCGTCGGGAGCGACTTTTTCTCCCTTCGACTCGGGAACTTGTTTCTCTGCCGATTGTTCGCTCTTGCCCTCTTCGTCAGGCGGCATCTGTTTTGGGAAAGTGCCGCCGTTTTGCACGAGCATAGTCAACGTTTGCTCTGCGTTTTTGTTGACGCTCACCCAGTTGTTTATGTTGATTCCGCCGATGATTGCCACAATCACGACAAGCGTTGCAAGCATCGTGACAAGCACGAATTTTATCCTCAGTTTTTTAATCATTTTTATCCTCCAACACGTACCCCACGTTACGCACCGCCTTGATGTTTGCCTGCGAACCTATCTGTTTGAGTTTCTTGCGCAAATATGATATATACGTCCACACGACGTTTATCTCCGCATCGCTGTCAAATCCCCACACTTTTTCCATAAAGCGTTCGGCGGATATAACTTTCCCGGGCGACTGCATAAACGCTTCCATAATCTGAAATTCTTTCGAAGTCAAAAGTACTTTGCCCTTACTTCCCACAAGTTCAAACGACGTTCTGTCAAGGCGAATGTCGCCAAACACAAGCACATTGTCTTTGAAATCGTCCTGTCTTCTCGTGATTGCGCGGATTCTTGCAAGCAATTCCTTCGTCACAAACGGTTTTGTGAGGTAATCGTCCGCGCCGAGATCCAATCCCGTCACTTTGTCGTCCACGTCACTCTTTGCCGTGAGCATAAGCACGGGAATCTTATTGCCCTTTTCTCTCAACCTTCTAATCACTTCGAAGCCGTCGACTTTCGGCATCATAACGTCCAAAATGAGTGCGTCATACACCTCGCTTTCAAGAAAATCGAGTGCCTCTTCGCCGTCAAAAACGGAATCCACCGAATAGTTGTTGTGTTTCAAAATCGCAACAAGCGCTTTATT
This sequence comes from Firmicutes bacterium TM09-10, assembly GCA_963586735.1. GTDB lineage: Bacteria > Bacillota > Clostridia > Christensenellales > CAG-917 > CAG-475. The sequence goes on along the minus strand of CAVABL010000033.1, from coordinate 5,214 downwards.
TAACGCTTTTTCGTCCTCTGCAAGAAGCAATCGCATATTTCACCTCGCTTTTGAAACGATATTAAGGCGCAAACCTTAAACCTACTTAAAATATTACAACAATATCGCGTAAATTGCAAAAAAATATTGCTCAATGCACACACGATGTTAAAAAATTCAAAAAACACTTCCGAGCAGTACAAACTAACGACGTTTTGCGTACAAAAACAAATGCTCCGACGTAATGCGACACATGCAAAACGAATTAAAATAATAGTACTACGATTTTCTGCGATTCCCTGCCGTATTTCGTTGACTTATCTTTTCAATATTGCTATATTATAGTACGAAAACGGACTATTTTCAGGAGTGCACAATCATATGACTTCGATAAATGAATATCGTGCTCAATTTTGGGTGTCGGACGGGCTTTACAATTTCGTCATCGAGCAATCGGGCATGTCGTCAAGCGAATATATGACGCTCTATTGCATCTCACACGGCATAAACACGCAAGCGGCGATAAGCAAAAAACTCTATATGCCCAAGCAAACCATAAATTCAGCCGTCAAAAAATTTGAAACACAGGGTGTTTTGACGATGCTTTGCGTGCAAGGCAACGACAAACTGAAAGCTCTTGCCCTCACAAAAAAAGGCGAGCAACTCGTCAAAGACAAAGTGCTTGCAATGGACGATGTTGAAGATGCAGTCTGGAACGACCTTGATGAGAGTGAAAGAGAACAACTTGTGTCTCTCACAACGAAATTCAACGCAATTCTCAAACAAAAATTCGACCAATATTACACAAACGACAACCGGGAGGATTGACATGGCAGTACATCTTGATGAACATTTCACTTACAAAAAAATAGGCAAAGCGGTATTTGCGCCCATACTTATGATGGTTTTTACATCAATATACAGCATAGTTGACGGAGTGTTTGTTTCAAATTTCGTAAACAAAACGGCTTTTGCCGCTCTCAACCTCATATTCCCCGTCACAATGATTCTCGGTTCACTGGGTTTCATGATGGGCGCGGGTGGCTCTGCGCTCGTTGCAAAAACGCTCGGAGAGGGTGACAAAGAAGAGGCAAACAAAATTTTCTCGGGTGTAGTTTACTCAACGCTCATCCTCGGCGCGATAGTGACGCTCTGCGTCGTGTTTTTCGTTGAACCGATTGCAAAACTTCTCGGCGCAACCGACGAAATGCTGCCATATTGCACGATATACGGGCAAATCCTCATCGGTGCTGAAACCTTGTTTATGGTGCAAAATCTGTTTCAAACGTTCTTCATCGTGGCTGAAAAACCCTCTTTGGGCTTTCTTGTCACGGCAATTGCGGGCATCACAAACATAGTGCTTGACGCAGCGTTCATCGTGGGCGCAAAACTTGGACTTGCGGGCGCTGCCTATGCGACGATAATCGGGCAATTCGTCGGTGCGCTGATTCCGCTTGTCTACTTTGCTCGTCCCAATTCAAGTCTTTTGAGGCTCGGCAAAGCAACTTTCTCACCAAAAATGCTTTTCAAGACTATCACAAACGGCTCGAGCGAGCTTTTGAGCAACGTTGCGGCGTCAATCGTGAGCATGGTTTACAACATGCAACTTCTCAAATTCGCAGGCGAGGACGGTGTATCGGCATACGGCATCATCATGTACGCAAGTTTCATTTTTGCCGCCGTCTTTATGGGCTATGCAATCGGCGTTGCGCCAATCGTCAGTTTTAACTATGGCTCACAAAACCACGACGAACTCAAAAACATGCTCAAAAAAAGCACTCTGCTCACCCTCGTCGCTGGCGCGGTTATGACGATCCTGTGCGTCGCGCTTGCAAGACCTCTCTCAAAGATCTTCGTCAGTTACGACAAAGACTTGCTTGACATGACGACAACGGCAATGCGAATCTATTCGATATCTTTCATCTTTATGGGTTTCAACATATTCACGTCGTCGTTTTTCACCGCCCTCAACAACGGGCTCATCTCGGCGCTCGTATCGTTTGCCCGAACGCTCATATTCCAGATAGGCGCAGTTATGCTTTTGCCAATGGCGTTCGGTTTGAACGGAATATGGGAAGCGATTATCGTTGCAGAAGGCATGGCGTTTATCCTCGACATAATATGTCTTGTCGCCAACAAGAAAACGTATCGGTATTAAATTAAGGCATCAATATTGAATTTGCAATTCCAAAAGGCACTCGAAAGAGTGTTTTTTTGACGGACAAAAGAAAAGCACTCGTTGAGTGCTTTTGGTTGGATTGAGTGGACTCGAACCACCGACCCCCACCTTATCAGGGTGGTGCTCTAACCTACTGAGCTACAATCCAATATGGGTGGTGGAGATACACGGATTCGAACCGAGGACCTCCTGAATGCAAATCAGGCGCTCTACCAACTGAGCTATATCCCCACGTGAATGCTATAAGATAATAGCATTTACACAAATGTTTGTCAAACGTTTTCAAAAAAAATTCTTTTGGAAGAGTCACAACGTAGAGTTTTATATTTGTATCGAAAGTTGGGAAAGCCGACTTCGATACATTTTTTATGTAAAGGACAGCGAAAATTGGAAAGAGGAACGGAAAGGTATATTGAAACGGTCGCGTATCTCGGAAAACTGTACGACTTCATCAACAAAAATTTGTTCAGTGGCGAACTTGTGAAACCTGTTATCACGGTGCAAGTCGATTCGCGCAACAAGGCTTATGGTTGGTGGTCTGTAAATAAGGTTTGGCACGAGAACAAAGATGACGAAGGCGTACACGAGTTGAATATGTGCGCTCAATACCTTAACCGCCCTATCGAAGAAATTGCAAGCACAATGATTCACGAAATGTGTCATCAATTTGCAAGTGTCCATAATCTTCAAGATTGTTCCCGTTCGGGTGTATATCACAACAAATTGTTCAAACAAATTGCCGAAGGACACGGATTGAGTGTTGTCAAGGTTGACAAAATCGGTTGGTCGCAAACGTCGTTGACGAGCGAAACCGCAGAATTGATTAAGCGTTTTTCGGACGAAACGGACGGAAGTATGATTTATCGCAATCCGCTTTCGAGCGGTTCGGTGGTGAAATCATCGAGTACGCGCAAGTATGTATGCCCTGTGTGTCACACGAGTGTACGCGCAACAAAACAAGTCAACATTATGTGCGCAGATTGTAGCGAATATATGGTTGAAGAATAATTTTAGGACTTGTGTGCGTTTCCCTCCTGCGCACACGAATCAGCCGAAGCGGACTGATGAGCTTGTGAAAGTCAGGCGAAACGAATAATTAGGCGTTTTACTCCTTTACGTCCTTTATTCGTATCCGTAAGGAAATCAAAAACTAATTGGGTGACGACCAACGTCAAAGGAAGGTACAGCAAAAGTATGGCACAAGAAAAGAAACAAGAAATGAAGGCAATCAAAAGCACACTCAACAATCTCATTCTCGAACGCGATTCGTTCAAAGGCAAAGACGGAAAAGATATGTTTTCATATTTTATCCGCGGATATGCCCTCGGACGTGAAATAAGGATTGATTTTGTGGCAAGCGACCAAGGCGGATATGAAATCCTCGACATTTTGTTCAGTCTTGACAAAGACGTAAAAGTCGGAATGCGTGACGAAGTTATGACGGACGACAAAGGCAGAGATACGCATTACACCGTATATGAAGCGCAAGCCGAAGATGAGGACGGCAACGTCTATTCGTACAAAATCAAGCCTGCAAGGAACAGTGACAAGACGTATTTGGACATGTTCTTGACTGCTCTTGCGAAAAAAGAGAACGGGGGTGATGTAAAGATTGCGTAAAAATATGCAAGTCAAGGGGTGGCAAGCACGTCACCCTTTGACGAATAAAACGACAAAGGACGGTGATTGAAAGGAAGATGAAGTTTATTGAAGTGACGGATTATGACCGCGGATTGAAGTGTCTTATCTCTGCGGATAAGATTTCATCGGTGGTTTGCGACGGTGACGGTATCGTATTTATTGAAATGGGTGTGGATTCGAAAGGCACGTCGTCAGGTATTCTCGTCGAAGAAACTTTTGACGACATAAAAAATCAATTAAAAAACGGAGACTAAAAACCTATGGCAACAGTTATCAAAAGTAAAAATGGCAAAAAGATTGTATTGCTCAATCCGTCGGAACGTGCGATACAGTATTCACGCGAACTGAAACACGGACGTAAGAGAAACGGCGAACCGCTGACCGAGGCGGAAGCAGGTTTTCGTATGGGCGTGTTGAACGAGCGTTCAATGCAAGCCAAGATTTACAACAGACAACACGGCATTAAGAAGAGAAAACATTAAGTATGCCAAGCAAGAAAAACAAAGGCGGAAACGTCGGCAAAGTGTATCGTGGACGAACAAAATACATAGACGTTGAAACGAAACCTGAACGCGATTATGTCGTAGTTATTGATGACGGCGAACGTGTAAAGGTTGCGAAACTCAAATCTATCAAGATATTCGACGAGAACGGTAAGAATGCAGATAAAGCACTCGTTGAGATAAACAGCGAGCGATACGGATTGAAAGTGCGTACGGGAGTGGATTATCAAAAGTTTGATAAAAACCGTATGTCAAAGCAAAAATTGCGATTGAGCGACAAGCGTGTATTCCCCGAACAAAAAGAGCGATTTTCGCTTAATAGCAAAGACAAACATAATGTTCTTATTCATACAAAGGCAATTCAAAAACCGAAGAATAAGAAAAAACGGAGCAAATAATGCTCCGTGACGTGCGGTTGGTTACACATTGCTGTGCCAACAAAAAACAATCCGAAGCGGATTGAGTTTGCACTACCTTGACATCATAATACGCTAACGGCGGTTATGATGTCAAGCGAAAAATTGAAACTGACACGGCAGAATCCGTGAATAAAAAAATGTGAGGCATTTATTTTGAGCAGAAAATCTAAAAGCATATTTAAGGGCGTGTTGATTGTGCTTGCCATACTTTTGTTGGGTGTGGCGGTATCGGCTGCGCTTACGCAAGGTTTCAAGACTGCCAATCCATACGGCTGGCTTGAAAACTATGACAGAATGAAGAAGAATCAGCAAATCACCGGATTTGAAGTCTGCAAGGATTTCGAGGTGGATTTTGCAAAACTCATCAAGAACGTCGAAGCGGTTGAAGATAAGGAAGCAGGCACGAAAACGTATGCGCTTGTGAAAACGGACAGCGAAAGCGTTTATATCAACGTTGTCGAAACAATCGCAGACAAGAAGAGTTCCTACAAAC
>CAVABL010000032.1:0-11540 GCA_963586735.1 Firmicutes bacterium TM09-10 | reverse complement strand
TTCTGCCGTCATCGATGATTTTGAACGCGGCGGCAATCGTCTGCTCATCGGCTTTGATTACGAAATCGTTCTTTCCGTTTGCGAACGGAGCCCTTCTTTCCGCTCTTTGCGCGTCGTCTCTTATCTTGTCGATCGTATCTTTCGTAAACTTTTCGCGACCGGGAACGAGCAATGTGTCAAGACTTGTCTTTTCTGCGTTGAAAAGTGCCTTCCTGAACTGTTCGCTACCCTCGAGAGCGGTGATTTTCGCCACGTAGTCGGGGTTGTCGTTTTCGCCCGTGCGAACGTCGAGGACGTCCGATTTATACTCAAACTTGCCATTTATTTCGGCAACTTGCACTATCGACACAACGCCCGTCTGATTCACTACGGCGTCCATAAATTTTGCCGCGCCGGCGTCCGGATTTTTGGGATCGGGGAGCATATCGTAGATGCTGATTCCGTCAATGAAAACCGTCTTGTACAAGTCGAGATCGATCTGACCGCAATTCGTATATTTGCGCACAAGACCGTAATCCGTTTCGGTTGCGCCGAGAGCGCCTCTGAGCGCGGCGGTTATGTTTTGGAGTTCTTCGGCGGAAACGTCCGCGTCCAAATTCTTACCCTTCATTGATTTAACCCAATCGGTGAGGGCAAGCTTTTTGATTGACGCTTCGCCCGCGGGATTCGGGTTATCGAGGTCGAATGCGTCCATGAGCGCGTTCACGAGCGGAATTCTGTTCTCGACGGAAGGACGCAAAGCGTCAAACATTTCGCGTGCGACCCTGTTCTCTCCCAATTGTTTCACGGGGTTTTCGTCGAGCGCGCGGATTGTCGCCGTATCGATTTTGACGTCGTTATCCAAGAACAGGAACTCGTTCCACATGGATTGCATCATCAGTTCTTGTTCCACTCTTTGAAGTTCCATCATACTCGTCATGTCGGTGAAATGCGTCTGAACGTAGTCCTGATAATTCTTCATCTTCGTGACGCCCAATCCTTGTTGCGCGCGCAGATAAACAAAGTGTTTCAAAGCGTCCGCTTCGTTGTTGATCTCCGTAGGCGGATTGTAGTTTGCGGCAAACGCGAACCATTTGTCGAGGTATTCGTAGATTTTTTCTCTGTCATCGTTGGCAAAAGCGAGGATAAGCTTTTCGCATTCGACTTCATATTCTGCGTCGTCAAGCGGTTTGCCGTTTTTCGGATCGTCGAAAACGGGTTTATACCTCAAGAACAAAGCCATATCGGACAGATCTCTCTGATCGACTTTTTCATAGATTATATCCATTTCGGTTTTCATTCTTGCCGAAACTTTGCCAAACAATTTTTCGGTTTCGCTCGCTTGGCGCATTGCGTTGTGCAAGCTTTGTTTGTCGATTTTTTGGGTTAATCTCATTTTTCTTTGCTCCTTTGCGTTTTATGCCAACAAATTTTATTTCGATTTTTTCAAACGCCTTTTGCGTTTTCACATATTAAGACACGCGCTTTTTTCAAACGGGTGCAAATATATTTTATTTTTTCAAATTGAGGTCGGGCGCAGCCGCTTTTTTTATATCCTTCGTCCTTGCGCTCGTTGAGTGCGCCGCTTCGGGCACGGAAATGCGCTCCGTTGCGGAGGACAAATTCAGTTTGTTCATCACCTTGTCAAAACGATTTTCGATGTTCAGTGAGTTGATTGCGTCTTCAAAATTACTCATAGTCAAAGTCCTCCAGTTTGGATTTCAGTTTTTTGCAAAGCCGTCTGTATTTGCTTTTGACGGTGTTCACGCCCTCGCCCGTGCTCGTTGCGATTTCCGCAAGAGAATATCCCTCGAGTATATGCCTCGACAAAAGCTCGAATTCCTCTTTCGTCACGAGGCGGGCGACTTTTTCAATGAGGTCAGAGCCTTCCGAAAAAGTGTACTGCCCGACGGTGCGCTCGTCAAGTTCCTCCGTCGGTTTTTTGCTGCGCAAGCGATTGAGCGACAAGTTTCTCGCCGAGCGCGTGAGATAAAACTTTATGTTTTGAATCTCGCTCTTGTCCGCTCTGAAATAGAACTTCACAAAGACGTCGTCGGAAATCTCGTCCGTGTCCTCTTTGTTGCCCAAAAATCTGTATGCACAAAACCAGACGAGTTTGAAATACTTGTCGTAAATCTTGCGAAAGACGTTTTGTTTTGCCTGCTCGTCAAAGGGCGAGAGGCTCAGGGCAAGTTCTTGTTCAAGAGTCATATTCGCTCATTCAAACATTTCTCGCGTCTTGTTTGACGCAACGATTGAGATGTTGTTTCTCGACTGCGGACCGGTGATGATGAACGCGTGTCCTCTGTCGTTGTTGACGATCTGATCCTGTTCGACGGCGTTGATCTTACCCGCCTTTTCGTACAGCGTGCAAAGATCGTCCATATCGTTTGGCGAAAGCGCGAATATAAACGAATACTGACATGCGTTGATAATAGCGGTCGATTTGCGGATTATATCCTGACTGCCCACGAAATCCTTGATGTTTTGCGTGATGACAATCTGCATGCCGTTGTATTTTCTTATGCGCTTTGCAAGTTGGAACATGAAGTCGAGCGCAACCGGGTACGCCGGGTCGATGAACACGTGCGCTTCGTCGATTGCGACGATGATTTTTCTGTTCGTGTTGTATTTGAGGTTGAAATCTCGATTTTTGATGATTTCGTTGTCAAGCCACCTCAAAACGAGAAGCATTTGTGCGTTCGCAATCGCTTGATTGTGGTTTGAAAGGAGGGAGCGGAAATTGAACACGGTGAAATTTTCCTTGACGGACAAAGATGATTTTCCGTTCCAGAGCATAGCGTCTCTGCCCTCTCCCGAGAATTTTGCGACGAAGTTTTTCAAAATACGCAGATTTTCGACGTCATAGTTGATTGTCGCCGTTTCCAGTCTTTTGCAGATGAGCGCGTACAAATCGTCAAACACGGGATAATCTTCCGCTTTGAGCATTGCGAGTTCCGTCCTCGAATTTATGCCCTTTTGAGCGTACACGTCAACTATAAGGTTGTTGAGATATTCAAGCGACTGCGCGTCGATTCCCGACAAAATCTCTCTGAAGAATTGTTCGAGGAATTGCAGATGCACGCTGAAATTGTTTGCGCCCTCCGCGCTCTCGTCCGATTCGAGCGACGTGATGATGTGGAAAGGATTGATTCTTCCCTCCGTCGCCGTGCCCACGTCGATGATTTTCCCTCCGAGGTTTCTTGCAAGCGTGCCGTATTCGTCCTCGGGGTCGAGTATGAATATTTTGCTGTTTTCAACCGCAAGTTGCGTGAGCATAGTCTTCGTCGCAAAGGATTTGCCCGAGCCCGTTTTGCCCATGACGACCATGTTGGAGTTGACTCTCTCATTATCGCGGCGGAAAAAGTCCACGATGACCGGGAAACCCTTGCTTTCGCCGAGCAGAATTCCCTTGTCATCCATGACCGACGACAACACGAACGGGAAGCACGCCGCCACTGTCGACGAGTGAATCGCCCTTGCGTATTCGGGCATTGCGTCGTATGCCGACAAGTTTGACGACACGACCGCCTGACGTTGTTTGCAGAAGTTGTCCGAAATCTCAAATCCTTCTTCGGACAAGATTCTGCGGATGCGTTTTTTCGTTTCTTTGCTCTTTTCGTTCTTTGAATAGACAGCAAAGTGCATCGTCACCTTGAAGAGCGTTTCGTTGTCGTTTTGAAGCATCTGAAGCAAATTTACGAGCGTTTTGATGTGCGTCTGCTTGTCGATGACCGAACTTGCCTTATACGACTGCTCGCTTTGACTCATAAGTTCTTGCAACGAGCGGTCAATCATCTTCACCGCTTTTGCCTTTTCGTACGGCTCGATGTTCATGACGACTTTCGTTCCGTCGATATTGAAAATCTTATATCCCCATGCGTTAAGCACGAAAACGGGATAGTTGCTCACGGTGTAGTTGAACGTTTCCACGCCGTCGACGAACGTCTTTTGAGGTGTGAATTGAATCTCTTTTGGCATAACCCATTTCATGAGTTCGCCCTCGTCGAGCAAATCCACATCCCGCTCGTCAAAGTCGTCCGTGAATTGATATTTCAAAAACACGCACAACTCTTTGTCGTTCAAAATGTGCGACGTCATGCCGTTTTCCTCAAAGGACGGCACCGCGTTTTTGAGCACCTCGCTTATAGCCGCTTTGTCGGGGTCGTAAACGACGAGATAGTAAAACGGTCTGCAAATTCTGTTTTTGTCGTCAAGACTTTCGTAAATTTTGATTCTGTCGTCGATGATTTTATTGCGTGCGTTGAGTTCTTCCTCGTCGATTGCGCCCGCTTTGAAAATCTTTGCGAGCGTCTTTCTCTTTTCTTCTTCGAGGGCGATATACGTCGAAAAATCGAGTTTTCTGTCGATTTTCACGAGCGACGCCTTGCTCTTGCCCGACACGCCTCTGATGATTTTTCCGAAGCACTTGTCGATGATCTGATCCTGTCTGAATCCCGACAGCAGTCTGAACTCTCTCGGATCGATCTCAAGAACGCCTGCATAGTAGTCGCCAAAGACTATAAAACCGTCCTTGACGTCCTTGAACGCGATGAAGTTCGAGATGTCCGTCGACGCACTCTTGTAGTCGGACGAATATTTTTTCACCGAAAACAAATATTTGACGAAGTGGACGAAAAACATATAGAATCTCGTGCCGTTGTACGGAATATAAAGTCCGATAGCAAAGCACAGCAGCACCGCCATCAGAATATATTTCGCAATGCCGATGTTTGACAAAAACAACAACACCTCGAAGATAACGAACACAAGCGCGATAACGATGTCCGTTATGGAAATATTTTTGAAAAACTCGACTTTTACCTTTGCGGTTTTTGGAATAATTCTCATATTCTCTCCTTTCATCTCATATCTTCGTCACCGAGATTGTTGTCGTTGTTGATATTGTTTTCGTCGTTATTCATAGCGTTTATGACGGCGTCCTGACGTTCCTGATTGACGTCATTTTGGTTATTTTCGTTGTTGTTTCCGCCGCCCTCGTTGTTATCGCCGCCGTTTCTTATGACGTCGCCGATTTGATTTTGATTTTCTCTTTCGACGTCATTGTGGTTGACGTTGCCCTCGGCGTTGTTCTCACCGCCTGCGTTGACCGCTCCGTCACCCGTCGTACCGTCGTTTCCTCCGCCGTAGCGACTTCCGAACAACTTGTTGCCGATTTTGTCTTCAACGCCTCTGTTGATTGCGTTGCCCGCTCTTTCTGCGCCCCACGTAAACGGTTTTGCCGCAACGCCCGCAATCATCTTCAAACCGCTTCCGAGTGCGTGACCTGCAAACGCACTGTCGCGCAACTCGTTGCTTCCGCCGCCGCTGCTGACGAGGTTTCCGACGAGAGCCATCGCTTTTTTCATCGTGAGCGAGCCGCCTATGATGAAGAGAATCTTGCAAAGGTTATTGAGGAAGTTTGACGAGAAAAACTGCATTGACGAATCCATCACCAGCAACACGATTAGGCAATATATGTTGATTGCAAGGATAGTGCCGAATCCCACGAAAAACTTCGTGAGCATCTGTTCTCGCCAGAGTTTGAAGTGCGAGCCGTCGTCAAACACGGACACTGCCACCGGGAAAGGCGACACGATATACAAAATCACGATTGAAATTGCCCTGTCCACAAACACGAGGAGTGCCCAAGCGATATTCCACAAAATCACGGCGCTTGCCACCCAGGACGCAAAGAAATCGAAATTCGTCAAGTCCATATGGTCCGCAACGACCGACGTGTTCGTATAGTCGAGCGTGCCGTTTATGAACAGCGCGGCGTCGTCCTTGTTGTACCACGCCTCGTCGCCGAACGCAGTGAAAAGGAAACTCCCGAGACTGCTGCTTCCGCTAAGCGTCGCCTTGTAGAGCGCTTGCATAAAGACGTTTGCCACCCACACGCCGATTATCATAATTGCAGGGATAAACAAAAACGTCAGCACGCTTTTGAATGACTTGACGCACACTTGCGCGGGCGTCATATCGGGTTTTTCCTTCACCATAAGTCGAATGATTGCGAGTATGGTGAAAAACACCAGCACGATGAGTCCCAGCACTGCGGCAACGACAAACGCGTCCGTCACCTTCTGACTTTTGAGCAAATACGTGAGAAAGTCCGTGCTCTCGCCGTTGACGGTGATGTCCTCGATTCCGCACAATTTGTTTGCGCACGCCATCACGCCGTCGATGATACGGAGCATTGACTTCGTTATGCTATATAAAAATTCCCAAAACCAATCGAACATATTGCCACCTTTTCAGCCAACGCGGATCAACATTGCGGTGAAACTCACGTTTGCCGAGGGATATTCGTTTTCAATCAGTTTGCCTTCCTGATCGTAGGCAACGCAGTTGTTTGCAAACTGAAACAGCAAACAAACGTCTTTTTGCAGTTCCAAAGCGGATTTTTTCGAGCTTTGAGCGTCAAACGAGCGTATGTAAAGCGCCGTCCATTCGTCTTTTTTGAGCGACAACTTTTTCGTTGCCACGGCGTCGCTTTTTTGAGGCTCGTCAAACTCTTTAAGCCTTGTTTTTTCCTCACCCGTATCGGAGTCGGTGTATTTTTCAAAGTCGGACTCGCCGCCCGTTGCAATGCTTTCGGGCAGACCGCTTTTCAAGTAAACGCATACGCTGAAAGTGACGTCCTTGTCCGAACGAACGTAGATTGCAAATTCTTCCACCGAAACGTCTTCGCCGGCAAAGACCGCCATATACTTGTATGTGTCGCTATCCACGGGACTTACGAAGTCCTTGTGGTTGAAGTCGTTGACCGCGCTCTCGTTGTAGAGGTCTTTCGACTCCTTTTCCACAACTTTGAGATCGCTCCCGACAAACTCTACCGAGGGAAATTTTTTATAAAAATCTTCCTCGTTTTCGATGCTGCCGAGATTTGGCGAGCAGCCGACAAGCACACAGCATACGACAAGGCAGATTGCAAAGACAAAAAAACCTTTTTCGTCTTTTTTAGGCGACATATCCCGTATACCAGGTCTCGAACACGCTCAAACCGACCTGAAGCATTGCAAGCAACACGAAGATAAGCACGAAGCCGATGATAGCGTTTTTGAGTGCTTTTTTAGCCTTGTCGTGATCTTGCGGTTCGTCCGCTCTTGCATACTTGACTCCGAGCACGATGCAGTAAATTGCGCCGACCGAGCCGACGACTGCCAACAAAACGGGGACGAGGACTTTGCACACGTCAAGGATAGGTGCGACGATCTTTTCGAGTTCGGTTTGTGACATTCCTGCCGATAAGATGTTTGTAAACATTGATTTGTTCTCCTATGTTTAGTTTTTGTTTTTTATTTATTCAACAAGCAAAATGCTTTTGTTTTTACTCTATTCTCGAACGTTTGCGGAAGAGCAATCCCACAAACAATCCGACCACCACGACGAGCACCGCGGCGATAATCAACGCGCTCGTCGCGATGTTTGCGGTGTAAACTCTTTCAAATTCCACTTCCGACGAACCGCCTGCCTCGTTGACGATGACAACCTTGTATTTGCCCTTTTCGGTTATATTCGGCACGTCCGACGACGATGTTGCCTTGACCTCTTTCACAAGCGTTCCGTCGCGGTAGATATACACCGTATCGCCCGCCTTATAGCCCGTGATTTTGACGTCTTTTTTGGTGACTTCGCCGTTCTTTGCGCCCTCGAGAGTGATTTCGGGCACGCTCTTGTCAATCGTGATTGAAAAACCGCTCGTCTTGCCGGTTATATCCGACGTCATGACGACTTCGTATTTTCCGCTTTCCTCGAACGACACGCTCGAATGGTCGTCCACGTCGTCCACGGCGTCTATCCAATCGATTTTGCCGCCGCCAACGTCGCATGTCATCTGCGTTATCTTATAGCCCGTCGGCGTGTTATACGCAAACGACACGTACGCGTGCGTCACTATATAGAAACAGAAATAGTCCTTGTTTCCCGCGTCGTCGGCAAGCACGATTTCCCACTTTCCGCTTTCGGTGAACGTCTTTGAATCGTAGTCCGTTTCCTTGCCGTCGTGATACACCGTAAAATAAGACACGCTATCGTTGTTCAAAGGTGCAAAAGTCACGGTCGATTTGTTTGTAACCTCACCGCTTACGAGGCGATTTTCGAGGTTGTCCGTGTAGAAACAGAACTCCGCGATGCTGTCGCGCTTGACGGTATATCTCGTGACGTTGCCCGCCTTGTCGTAGACCGAAATGACGTAGTTGCCGTCCGCAGAATAGTGCGTTCCGCTCTTATATTCGCCCTTATCAACGCCGTTTATTGTGAGAGTTGCGCTGTTGCTCTCGTCAAACGTGATTGCAACCGAATCTCTCGTCACGCCGTCCTTGACGCTCATACCGCTCGAATCTATCTCGACGTTCGCGCGGAAAAGCACGCACTTGAACTTGTATTCAAAGCCGTATTCGTCAAGATATTCGACCTCGTATTCCAACTTGCCGCTGCCCGATTCGCTTGAAAAATCAATGCTGAAAGGCAAATCTCTGCGTTGTCCGTTGACGGAAAATTCAAACACCGAAGACGTTGACGTCAACGAAATCGTCTTATTGCTCCAGATTCCGTTTTCAAGCACGTCGTCCGTCATCTCGTAGCTTGTTTTTTCCATCGTACGAGTTGCGCGCGTTGCACTGAGCGGCGATGTCGATTTATAGTGAATTTGTTTCACCGTCTTGTTGCCGTACACATCCCTGAACGTGATTTGATACGTTCCATCGCCGTCTTTTCCGACGAGATATCCGTCCAGTTTGTCCACGTCTTTGGACGGCGTTTTGTCGTAGACTGTCACGACTTTCGTGCCGAACGCCACCGATATGAATTTCACGTCGTCGCCCAAGTTGTCGGCATTGAAAAACAATTGGAGATTCGTATATCCGTCGCTCTTTCTGAGTGCATTGTCGTTGAAACCGTCGAGCCAAGCGTCCAAATATATGAGAGTTTGCTCTTTTATCACAACCGTTTTGGTCACGCCGTTTCCGAAATTGTCCGAGAGCGTAAATTCGTACGTGCCGCTTCCCGAAACAGTGATAGTGACGTTGTCGTCTTTTTCCGTCTTGCCGTAATCGTCAAACGCGTTTCCGTCCTTTTTCACGGAGAACGTGACGTCTTTGCCGATTTTCAGTGAGAAGGCGTAGTTTGAATAGAACGTTCCGTCAAAGTCCACGCCGTAGGTGATTTCCGTGCCGTCCGCGTATTTGACCGTGCCGTTTGAGGCGATACTCTCGCTGAACACCACTCTCACCGTCGACACGTTGCCGTATATGCTGAAAATCTCAAACTCGTAATAGCCCTGTTTGTCAAACGTTTGTGCGCCGTCGTCCTTATCGAAGAAATCGGGGATTCCGAAGTCTTTTCCGTCCGCCGAATAGTAGACCGTAAACGACGTTTCGTCCGTCACGAGAGCGGACGTCGGCATAGAAATCGTGAACGCCTTGTTGACGTAAAGCGTCTTTTCGAGCGAACCGCTTTGTCCGTTGAACGTGTAAGTGAGATACGCTCTCTCGTCCGACAGCGTGGTGTTCGTATATTTTATATCCGTGATGATGTCCGACTGAACGCGCAGTTGCACGCTCGTCTTATGTGCCTCGCCCTCGACTCTGTCTTTGAGCGTGATTGCAATGCACACCGCACCGTCTTTGAGATACGCGCTCAACACTCTCGAATCGTTTTCGGCAATCTTTTTCGGGGTTGAAGTCAGTTGTGCGGCAATCGTCTCCTTTGACTGCACTGCCGTGAAATTGCCCTTCTCATCCTTTTCCCCGACCTTCAAAAACGTGCGCACGAGGTTGTTGCCGTCCGTTGACAACTTGAAATACTCACCGTCAAGCACGAATGCGAAACTGCCTGCGCCCTCGAGGGTTGCGACGATGTTGTTTTTCCCGTATTTTGAGTAGATGCCCTTGAGATTGTCAACGCTTATCTCTGCGCATTCCGCGCGCCCTATCGTGAATGAAAATTCCGATTGATTGCCGAGTTTGTCGGTTGCGACGATGCTGTACGCACCCTGTTTTCCAAAGGAAACTTTGTCGGGGAAATTCGACGTATACTCCGTCGTCGTACCGTTATACGTATACGACCACTTCAAGAGTCCCGACAAATCCGACACCTTCACCGTGACCGTACCGCCCATGACGAGCGCGCCCGACGCAACCGTCTGCGTCGTGATTGTCGTCTGCTCGAACGAAACGTCCGAAAGATTGATGACGTCACCGACCTTAAGGTCGGAATGGTTTGCGAGGTATTTGATTATTGTGTCCTCGAGTTCGTCTTTGAACGAATACGTTGCCTTGTTCGTGGTTGCCGCAATCGTAGGCGCGGACGTGTCCGACTTGCCCGAATATATAGTATAAAGGCCTGTATAGTTATTATAATAAACCTTAACTTGCCAGTTGTCCGTCTGATCTATGACCACTTCGTTGTATGCGCCCACCGTGCGTTGCGAGCCGCTTCCGGTGACGAACTCATATGCGATGTCTTTGCCTATCGGGAAGCGGAAACTGACTTTTGCGTTTGCCGTGATGAGAAATTCCGACGCGCTCAATCTCGTTTTCGTCAATCCCAATTTGCCGTCGTCCACTTTGACGAACTGACCGTTTTCCTCGACGCACCAAATGACTTCGGGTGCTTCACGTGTGAATTTAACGGTTTGTTCAAAGATATTGCCGTACAAATCCTCAACGTAGAATTTATATTCGCCGCCCTCGCGGAAAGTGATTGAATTGCCCTTCAATTCGTCTATGCTCGTTGCCACGGGCACGTCGTCGAGTTTGATTTCAAAGCGATATATATCGTCTTTTGTGTACTTGCACACAAATTGAATATAGTCGTTTTCCGAAACGTTGATTTGGCATTGACTTGCAAGGTCTGCGCTGCTCAGTCTCAACGAAAAGCCGTAGCCGTTGCCCGAGCGGTCGTACACGTAAATCTGATATCTTCCGTCCGACAGGGTTATATCCCCGATTTCGCTTGCGTGTTTTGCATATTTGAGACTTCCGCCCCAGGTGTAAATCGCAATGTACGCGCAATCGTCGGCGTCGATGAGTTCATCGAGCGTGAACGCTTTGACGTTGTACGACGAAATATCTTTTCCGTCCGTGACGGTTATCGTCTTGCCGTCGAGGTTTTCGGGATTCTTAAAAGTGAACGTGACGTCGGGCGACGAGTTGTCGACGTACACCGAATATTCCCTCACGCCGTTTTCGTCGCGCTCGACTATGTCGTAAATTCCCGTGCCCGAGATGACATCTTTGAGATAATACGTTCCCGAAACGTCGAGTTTTGAATATTCGCTCGTGCCGTGCAGTCTGAAATAGAGCGACGTAAACGCCGAAGCGGTGCATTTTTGCACTGCAAACGGATATGACTCTCCGCTCGTCGTCTTGAATTGATTGTTGTAGATGTCCTCGTCACCCTGGAAATAGACGTACTTCGTCGTTTGCGTCGTTATATCCGCAAATTTAACGCCCTTCATCGTCTGCGTTGCCGATTGTTTTTCAATGCGCGTGCGCGAAGTGTCTATGCTCGGCACGTTCCGTCCGTCAACCCAATCTTCGCCGACGAGATAGACG
>CAVABL010000031.1:0-11563 GCA_963586735.1 Firmicutes bacterium TM09-10 | reverse complement strand
ATACAGAGCAACCCTCCCGTACACATATACAAGATTCCCGTTCCTATCTTTCCCTCATAAAATTTATGCAACCCGAGCCAACCGCCGAAAATTACCAGCGGAAGCGCAACGCTTTTTTGGCATGTTTTCTTTTCTTTCTCAACGACCGCAACAGCAGGTTGAGGACTATTTTGTTGCACGACGTTATTTATTATTATACTTGGTTGTTGCTTTGAATCAACGCTTTGGTTAGCCCCGCAAGATGCACATCTGAATGCCTCGTCCGGCATTTCAGAACCGCAATAAGAACACTTTTTGCTCATTCGTTCCCTCCAAAATTCACAACACATGTGTTTTATTAACAACATTATACATAATATATGTTGTATTGTCAATATATGAAAACGTTTGGCGAAAATTTAAAATACGAAAGGAAAGTGACAGGCTTAACCCAACAGCAACTTGCGGACAAAATGGGCATAAAGCAACAGCAATTGAGCCGATGGGAATGTGACGAAATCGAGCCTGCCGTCAGCAGTATCGTCGCCATAGCAAAGGCGTTGGACGTGAGTTACGATGACCTTTTTGACGGCATCGAATGAATTTTTCGGATTAACAAACAAACGACGCCTCATCGGGTGTCGTTTGTTTTAGTTATGAAAACTTATTTTAATATTGCCACAGACATCCGATATGAGTTGTTTTAGCCATCGCAAATTGCCGTCGTTTTCCCACTCGAACGCCGTGACGTTGCTTCGCATCTCGTTGCCTCTGCACCAACAAATCTCTTTCATTGACACGGTGTTGTCGTAAAAATGCACCACGTCGCACAGTCCGAAAACAGCATTCAAATTCTCTTGCGAGTTGTCGTAGCGTTGCTCAATCGTTTCCGCGCGGACGCCGTGTCCGCCCTTTTCTTCTCTTTCCTGCACTCTTTTGACAGCAATTTCGGGCGAAGCAACCCCGACGTAAAACAATTCTATTCTATATCCTTTTTCTGCGGCAGTTTCCATTGTTTTTACAATGGTCGTTCCGCACAAAGTAGTTTCGCGATTGAATGATTCGTGATTTTTCAGCAACTCGTTTTGCAAACGGACAAGTTCCTTTGCCGCTTTGAGTTGGCATGCGGAATCCTTCCAATCCCACTTGTTGTTTTGCACGATTTCGTCGCTGTTAAGTCGCACGCCGAAATCCCCGTCCAACATTCTGTACAAAGTGCTTTTCCCTGCGCCGTTTACGCCTGCAAAAACGGTTAATTCAGTATTTTTCATTTCTTATAACCTCTTTTTGCTTTATCATAAGGACCGTGTTGAAAACACCCGTATAAAACGTCTTTTCATCGTCGGTTTTTGCGTTTTCGGTGAGATTTTCAAAAAGTTTTATGTTGAGATAATCGTTTCTCTTGTCATATAAGCGTTTGATGAGCGAGGCAAAATCGTCGCCGTATTTATCGTCAAAACAATTCTGACTCATGACAACCAAATCACCGTAACCGTTTTTGGTCACAAACACGGGTTCGTTTTTTTCCTCGCGGAGTTTGGATATTTCCGCCGTGTTTTTAAGTTCTTTTATAGGTATAATTGTTGGCATTCCCGACCTCTTTTGCAATATCATACCACAATTATACCACAATTATTCCAAAAGTCAATTTTATGTTTACTCTTAAAGTTAAACGAAAGGCACAATTCGCCGAACATCGAATTCAATCGCAATTTTATCAAAATCGTTTCGCACAAACCCAAAATCATTTGCCGAATACACACAAAAAATCCACCGAAAAATCGGTGGATTCTCTCTTTTCAAAGCCTCAATCAGATGAGTTTGAGGATGCAGGTTTCTGCTGCGTCGCCGCGGCGAGTGCCGGTCTTGAGGATGCGTGTGTAGCCTCCGCCTTGTCCGACTTCGTTCTTGCGAGCGTCATATTTGGGAGCATACTCTTTGAACATCTTTTCGATGAGGGGGTGTTTGGTATCTTTGATGCGCGCTCTGAAAGCGGATTTAGATTCCTTTTCGCCCTTGATCTCTTGAAGATCTACGAGTTCGGCCATAAGTCTGCGGCGAGCGGCAAGTTTCTTCGGGCCGTCGTTCGTGAAGACAACTTCCTTCTTTGCGCCCTTTGCGTCGGTGACTGTCTTTGTGACCTTCACGTCGTCCTGATAGGCTCTCATTGCGATGGTGATATATTTTTCAGCGAGGCTTCTGACTGCTTTTGCACGATCAACCGTCGTTTCGATTTGACCGTACCAAAGGAGTTCTGAAACCTGGTTTTTGAGCATAGCCATTCTTTGGTCTGTGCGTTTTCCTAATTTAGACATATTGATTCTCCTTTGCTCTTAGTCCTCTTGAGCCTTCAAGCCGAGGCCGAGGTCTTCGAGTTTTTTGACAACTTCTTCGAGTGATTTTCTGCCGAGGTTTCTCACTTTGAGCATATCGTCTTCGCTACGCTTTGTGAGGTCTTCGACCGTGTGGATATTTGCGCGTTTCAAGCAATTGTACGAACGCACCGAGAGATCGAGATCTTCAACGGACATTTCGAGCACTTTGACTTTGCTGTCCGCTTGCGGTTCGACGAGGATTGACTTATCCGCCATATTCTCAACGAGGTCCACGAAGAGTTTGATGTGGTCGTTCATGATTTTTGCTGCAAGAGATGTGATTTCCTTTGCGGAAGTCGTTCCGTCGGTTGTGACTTCGAGCGTGAGTTTGTCAAAGTCGATGCTTTGCTCGACGCGGGTGCTTTCAACGGCGTAGTTGACTCTCACCACCGGAGTATAAATCGAGTCGACGGGGATATAACCGATAGGTTGACGGCTGTCCTTGTTTTGAGCGGCGGGAACATAGCCTCTTCCGCAGTCAACGTAGATAGTCATATCGATTGAAGCGCCCTCGTCCAAAGTGCAGATGACTTGTTCGGGGTTCATGACTTCGATTCCGGTTGCGCATTGAATATCGCCTGCCGTAACCGTGCCGACAGTGTTTGCAAAGAGTTTACACTCTTGCTTGCCGGCGGTTTCCAGACTGCTTATTGCTTTGAAACGAACAGTTTTGAGGTTGAGGATGATTTCCGTCACTTCCTCTTTCACGCCCTTGATTGTGGAGAATTCATGTTCGACGCCCGCGATTTTGATGCCCACGGCAGCAGCGCCGGGGAGCGCAGACAGAAGAATGCGACGCAAGCAGTTGCCGATCGTAGTGCCGAAGCCTCTTTCAAGCGGCTCGACGACGAACTTGGCGTAATTCTTGCTTTCGTTCTCCGTGCAAGTTATCTTGGGACTTTTGATTTCCATCATAACTGTATCCTCCAATCAGATTATTTTGAGTACAACTCGACGATAAGGTGCTCTTGGATGTCGAGGTCGATGTCGCTTCTTTCGGGGAGAGCGACGACCTTGCCCGTGAGTGTAGCGTTGTCAAATTCGAGCCATTTGACGAGGCTGAGATTCTTGGTCTCTTTGACGGCATCCCACATTGTGGAATCCTTTTTGTTCTCTTTGACTGCAACGACGTCGCCCGCTTTGACAAGATAGGAGGGGATGTCCACCGTCTTGCCGTTCACGGTGATGTGACCGTGGTTGACGATTTGGCGAGCCATAGCTCTTGAAGTGCCGAGACCGAGACGATACACGACGTTGTCAAGACGTCTTTCGATGAGGATGAGCATGTTGTCACCGGTGACGCCGCGCATTTCGGACGCTCTGTCATAGTACATCTTGAATTGTTTTTCGGTCACGCCGTAGTAGCGTTTAGTTTTTTGTTTTTCACGAAGTTGCACGCTGTAACCGCTTGCTTTCTTTCTTCCCTTGCCGTGATCTCCGGGAGGTGCATACTTTGTGAGGAGCGGGCATTTTGTAGAGCCGCACTTCTCGCCCTTGAGATAGAGTTTGCAACCTTCACGTCTGCAAAGACGGCAATCTGCTCCAGTATATTTAGCCATAGTTTAAGTCCTCCTGATTACAGTCTTCTCGCCTTGGGCGGACGGCATCCGTTGTGAGGAATCGGGGACACGTCTTGAATGAGCGTGACTTCGATGCCGACGTTGCCGAGTGCGCGGATTGCGCTCTCTCTGCCTTGACCGGGGCCTTTGACGTAGACTTCAACGCTTCTCATGCCTTGATCGTAAGCAACTTTTGCGGCGTCTTCGCTGACCATTTGAGCTGCAAACGGAGTGGATTTACGGCTGCCGCGGAGTTTGAGTTTGCCTGCGGACGACCATGAGATTGCGTTTCCGTTCATATCCGTGATAGTGACGATAGTGTTGTTGAAGGAAGCGTGAATATGCACTTGACCTTTTTCAACGCGTTTGATATCTTTTCTTTTCTTAATATTTTTTCTTGCGATACCTGCCATAGTCTAGCCTCCTTATTTCTTGCTGCGGCTGACTGCGCGCTTGGGACCTTTTCTCGTGCGAGCGTTTTGTTTGGTGTTTTGACCACGCACGGGGAGCCCTTTTCTGTGACGTACGCCGCGATAGCAACCGATTTCCATCAATCTCTTGATATTGAGACCGACTTCTCTTTTGAGGTCACCTTCGACGTGCAAATGTTGTTCGATGTAATCACGAATGAGACTGACTTGATCTTCGCTCAAATCCTTGACGCGAATATCGGGATTGATGCCGGTCTCTTTCAAAATCTTTTGAGAAGTTGCAAGACCGATACCATAGATATAGGTAAGTCCGTATTCAACTCTCTTGTCGCGCGGAAGATCCACGCCGGCGATTCTTGCCATTTTCTACCTCCGAAATAGTGAAAAAAATTTTATATATATGCCACGCATAGGTAGTTGCCGTAAGTTTGGAATGAAGCAACCAGCCGCCCTACGCTTTTTGCCGATACATACTTTTGACGCCGAGCAGGCGACGCTCGAAACGTCAAAAGCCCGACGCGCAAATCAACCTTGACGTTGTTTGTGGTTGGGATACTTTGAGCAGATGACCATAACTCTGCCGTTTCTTTTGATAACTTTGCATTTGTCGCACATAGGCTTGACGCTGGGTCTGACTTTCATAGTTAACCTCCTGAATGAGTCCTTTGATTTCGATTCGATGACCTTATTTATTGCGGTAGATGATTCTGCCTTTTGTCAGGTCGTACGGCGACATTTCGATTTTGACTTTGTCGCCTTCGAGAATTCTTATGTTGTTGATACGCAATTTTCCGCCGAGATACGCAAGAATCTCATGGCCGTTTGTGAGCATCACTCTGAATTGAGTTTTGGGCAAAACTTCAATGACTTTGCCTTCGGTTTCGATAACGTCTTCCTTTGACATAGGATCCTCTTAATTGTTGTTGTCGTTGTAAAAACGGAGTGCGCTGAACAATTCCTGATCGAACACCTGGGTTCCGTTTTTGATTTTTTCCGCAATCTTTTCGAGCGTATCGCCGGTAGGTTGCAGATGTTTCACGTTTTTAAGTTTCGCGTTTTTGATGTGACGCAGGTTTCCGTCGGCGATTTTCACCGTATTCTCGTCAACGATCTCGACGACGGCGTAATACGCACCCTGATCGCGACCTGCCTTTGAATAAACGATTGCACCGATTTCCATATCACAGCGTAAGAATTTCCGCTCCGTTTTCTGTCAGAGCAACAGTGTTCTCGTAGTGAGCGGAGGGTTTACCGTCAAGCGTGACGCACTTCCAACCGTCCTCGAGCGTCTGCCAGGTTCCGAGGTTCACCATCGGTTCGATTGCAAGCACCATACCCACTTCGAGTTTAGGTCCGTGACCTGCCTTTCCGTAGTTCGGCACCGCGGGATCTTCGTGCATTTCTCTTCCGATACCGTGACCGACCATCGATCTGACCACTCCGTATCCTCGCGATTCGTTATAAACTTGCACCGCGTGAGATATATCTCCCAGCCTGCCGCCTGCCTTAAATTGTTTTACGCCCTCGAAAAAACTTTCTCTCGTCGTATCGACGAGGCGTTTTTTCTCATCGCTTACCTCCCCCACGAGGAACGTTCTTGCCGCGTCCGCCTGCCAGCCTTTAAAAATCAGTCCGCAATCGACGCCGATTATCTCGCCCTCTTTGAGTCGCCTGTCGGAGGGGAATCCGTGCACCACCACTTCGTCCACCGAAGCGCATATCGTGCCGGGGAATCCGCCGTAACCGAGGAAGGACGGAGTCGAATCGTGCCGTTTGATGTAATCGTAGGCAAACTCGTCAAGACGCTTTGTAGACACGCCCGGTTTCACTCTGTCGCCGAGGAAGAGCAAGCAATCTCTCAGGATTGCGCCCGACTTCCTCATACATTCGATTTCGTGCGGGCTTTTGACGTTAATCATTCAAGCACCTTCTTTATGTCCGCAAAGATGTCTTCTTTCGAGCCGTTTGCCTCGATATCGACGACCTTGTTTTGCGAACGATAATAATCGATGAGCGGTTGAGTCTGATCGCTGTAGACTTTAAGTCTGTTTTTGACGGTTTCGGGCTTGTCGTCGTCGCGGATGAAAAGATCCTTTCCGCAACGCTTGCAAGTATTTTCGCCGTTCAGCATCGAAACGTGATAAGTTTCTCCGCACACGCACACCCTTCTTCCGCCGAGCCTGTCGATGATGGTTTCAAACGGAACGTCGATGTTGATTGCAAGGTCGATTCTGGCAACTTTGTCGAGAGCCTCTGCCTGAGCGATTGTTCTGGGGAATCCGTCGAGGATATATCCGTTTTTGCAATCGTCCTGCGAGAGTCTGTCCTCAACGAGTCCGATGACCACTTCGTCGGGGACGAGACCGCCCGATTCGACGAAAGCCTTTGCTTTGAGTCCCAAAGGCGTGCCCTCTTTCATATTGCGACGGAGGATATCGCCCGTTGAGATGTGAGGAACGTTGAATTCCTCTGCAATCAATGCCGCTTGAGTACCTTTACCTGCGCCCGGAGCGCCTAATAATATAACATTTTTCATAATTATTTATTATAGCACTTTTTCACCCCGATGGCAAACAAATCGTCAAACGATTTGCGCCACCGAGCAAAAAATTTGGGGTTGCCTGTCGAATTGCTTATTTGAGGAAGCCCTTGTAGTGCTTCATCATGATTTGCGATTCGAGTTGTTTGTTGAGTTCGAGCGCAACGGACACGACGATGAGCAAACCTGTTGCGGAGAACGAGTTTGCAAACGGGAGTGCCGGAGCAGCCCACGAGCCGTCACCCATAGCGAGCGCTCTGAAGATGAACGTCGGGATGAGAGCGAGGCACATAAGGAACACCGCGCCGAAGAAAGTGATTCTGTTGTTAATCTTCTTGAGGAAGTCGCTTGTCGGCTTACCTGCTCTTATGCCGGGGATAAATCCGCCGTATTGCTGAATGTTTTTGGAAACGTCTTCGGGGTTGAACTGGATTTGAGCGTAGAAATAGCTGAATCCGAGGATGAACAACGCCAACAGGACGTAGTACACCGCAGTGCCGCTTCCCATGTATTGAGCATACCAACTTGCCGCTTTCGTATTGCTGAAGAAGAGTTGGATTATCATTTGCGGGAACATGAGCAAGGACGATGCGAAAATGATAGGCATGACGCCGCTACCGTTGACGCGGATGGGGATGTAGGTGGATTGACCGCCGTACATCTTGTTGCCCTTGATTTGTTTTGAGTACTGCACGGTGATTCTTCTCTCTGCGCCGTCCATGAAGACGATGAACGTGAGGACGCCGACGACGACTGCAATGAAGCCGAGGATGTTCCAGATATACGTCCATTCGTTTCCGACGAGTTTGAAGGATTCTGCCATCGTCGTGCCTGCGGTTGAAAGAATGCCGATGAAGATGATGATTGACGTACCGTTACCGATGCCGTATTCGGTGATTCTTTCGCTCAGCCACATGACCATGACGCTGCCTGCGACCAACAAGACGATTGTGAGAGCCATCGTGAGAATAGGATTCTCTGCGCTTTCTTCAAATGAGAACACATTGAGGAAATAACTCTTGAAAGCCACGACGATACCGATAGCCTGCACGACTGCAAGCACGACGGCAACGATTCTCGTGATTTGAGTGAGTTTCTTTCTTCCCTCTTCACCTTCTTTGGACATCTTCTCGAGTGCGGGGATGACGAGCGCGAGAAGTTGCATGATGATCGACGAGTTGATGAACGGCAACACGCCGAGCGCAAACAAGGTGGCGTTCTGCATAGAACCGCCGGTTATGACGTTGAGGATGCTGAGGAAGTCGGAACTGAACGCCGTCGAACTCTGCATCGCCGACATATTGAAGGTCGGAATGGGGATATAGCATCCGATTCTATAGACGAGGATAAGAGCGAGGGTAATCCATATCTTCACTCTTATTTCCTTCGACTTGAATGCGTTTTTGAGTGTCTCAAACATTATAGCACCTCTGTTGTGCCGCCTGCCTTTTCGATTTTTTCAATTGCAGACGCGGTGAATTTGTTGGCTTTGATCGTAAGTTTCTTCTCAAGTTCGCCGTTTCCGAGGACTTTGAGTCCGTAAGGCTCGACTTTCTTGATGACGCCGCTTGCGACAAGCTCATCGATACCGACAACTGCTCCGTCTTCGAATCTGTTGAAGACGTCGATGTTGACTGTGTTGTAGACGTGTGCGAATCTCTTGTTGTTGAAACCGATCTTCGGAAGTCTTCTGGTCATCGGCATTTGACCGCCCTCGAAGTTGGGACGAACGCCGCCGCCGCTTCTTGCCCATTGACCTTTGTGTCCACGAGTAGATGTTTTACCCATGCCGGAGCCTACGCCGCGACCAATTCTCTTGGTGTTGGTTTTTGCGCCCTCTGCGGGTTTGAGATCTTGAATATTCATATACTCCTCCTCACGCTTCCTCGACTTTGACGAGGTGGGAAACTTTCGCGATCTTTCCTCTCACGCAAGCGTCGTCAACGAAAGTATTGGAGTTGCCGATTTTGTGCAAGCCCATTGCTTCGAGATTCGCTTTTTGGTTTTTGAGGATGCCGTTTGCGCTCTTAACGAGAGTAACTTTGATAGTTTTGACTTCTGCTTTCGCTTCTTTCTTTGCCATAGTACGCCTCCCGATTAGTCCGCCACGACGTCAACGCCGCGAAGTTGCGCGATTTGCTCTGCGTTGCGAAGGCTCAAAAGACCTTCGAGCGTTGCTTTTGCGCTGTTGATGGGGTTGTTTGAACCGAGGGACTTCGTTCTGATGTCCTTCACGCCTGCCGTTTCGAGCACCATGCGGACTGCGCCGCCTGCGATGACGCCGGTACCTTCTTCGGCGGGGAGGAGGAGAACTTGACCGCGGCTGAACTTGCCCGTCGTTGCATGAGGAATTGTGTTGCCCTTCAAAGAAACAGTCACGAGGTTACGCTTTGCGTCTTGGGTGGCTTTCTCGATTGCTTCGGGAACTTCCGCCGCTTTGCCCATGCCGAGACCGACTTTGCCGTTGCCGTCGCCGACGACCACGAGTGCTGAGAAGCGCATGTTCTTGCCGCCCTTGGTTGTCTTTGTGACGCGGTTGACGGCGATGAGCTTCTTGCTCAAACCGTCGTTCTCTTCTCTGTTTCTATCGTTTCTTCTATCACGATTTTCTGCCATAATTCCTCCGATTAAAACTCAAGACCGGCTTCTCTTGCGCCGTCGGCGAGAGCTTCCACTCTGCCGGTGTAAAGATAGCCGCCTCTGTCGAACACGACTTCTTTGATGCCGATTGCCTGAGCTTTTTCAGCAATTGCCTTGCCGACGACTTTTGCCGCGTCGCTCTTTGAAAGTTCTGCAGTTTGAGCTGCGATTGCTTTTTCGAGGTCGGACGCTGCGCAAAGGGTGTTGCCCTTCACGTCGTCGATAACTTGAGCATAGATATGGTTTGTGCTTCTGTACACGCAAAGACGAGGTCTTTGGGCAGTGCCGCTGACTTTCTTTCTCACTCTTGCGTGACGGACGATTCTATCTGCGTTTTTATCTTTTTTGCTTATCATACTTCACCTCAATTACTTCGTGGCTCTCTTGCCGACCTTGTGGATGACCGTTTCATCCTTGTAGTGAATTCCGTAGTTGTGATACGGTTCAACCGGTTTGATAGCCTTGATAGTTGCGGCAGTCTGACCGACGAGTTGACGATCGATGCCTTTGACGACGATTTCGAGGGGTTGCGGTTGCGCAAACGAGATTCCTTCGGGAGCGGTATACTCAACCGGATGAGAAAATCCGATGTTGAGCGTGAGTTTGTTGCCCGAAAGAGTGACCTTATAGCCGACGCCGTTGACGACGAGGCTCTTTTCAAAACCTTTCGTCACGCCAACCACCATATTGTGGATGAGCGCGCGGTAAAGTCCGTGCAATGCGCGATGATCTTTGTCGTCGGAGTGACGAGTGCAGATCACGTGACCGTCCTCGACTTTGACGTCGATGGATTTGTCAACCGTTTGCGAAAGTGTGCCGAGCGGACCTTTCACTGTAACGAGGTTGTTGTTGATATCAACTGTAACACCTTGCGGAATGGCAATAGGTGCTCTACCGATTCTTGACATAGCGCGCCTCCTTACCAAACGTATGCGAGCACTTCGCCGCCGACGTTTTGTGCTTTCGCTTCCTTATCGGTGAGGATACCCTTGGATGTGGAAAGGATTGCGATACCCATTCCGTTGAGAACCTTGGGAAGATTGTCCACACCTGCGTAGACGCGAAGACCGGGTGTCGAAACTCTCTTAAGACCGGTGACGACCTTTTGTCCCTTGACGGGAGCGTATTTGAGGGTGATGACGATTGTGTCTTGCACAGCGCCGTCCACGATCTCAAAACCTTTGACGTAACCTTCTTTGACGAGAATTTCTGCGATTGCCACCTTGATTTTGCTCGACGGAACTTCAACGGTTTCGTGCTTTGCGGTCAAGGCATTTCTAATTCTTGTAAGCATATCTGCAATTGGATCAGTCATTTTTTGTGCCTCCTCTTACCAACTTGCCTTCTTCACTCCGGGAATCTCGCCCTTATAAGCGAGGTTTCTGAAGCAAACTCTGCAAATACCATACTTTTTAAGCACGGCGTGTGGACGTCCGCAAATACGGCAGCGTGTATATTCACGCGTCGAGAACTTTTGTGGTCTTTGTTGCTTGATTTTCATTGATGTTTTGGCCATAGTTCACTCCTTACTTCGCAAAAGGCATACCGAGCAACTTCAAAAGTTCTCTTGCCTCTTCGTCGGTCTTTGCCGTCGTAACGATGCAAATATCAAAACCGCGAACCTTTTCGACTTTGTCGAATTCGATTTCGGGGAAGATGAGTTGCTCTTTCACGCCGACTGCGTAGTTGCCTCTTCCGTCAAAAGACTTCGGGGAGATTCCGCGGAAGTCGCGGACTCTGGGGAGTGCGATGGAAATGAACTTGTCAAGGAAGTCGTACATTCTGTTGCCGCGAAGGGTAACTTTTGCACCGACGTTCATGCCTTCTCTCACCTTGAAGTTTGCAACGGATTTCTTTGCTGTCGTGATAACGGGTTTTTGACCTGCAATCATTTTCAACTCTTCCACAGCGAGTTGCAGGGATTTGCTGTTGTCTTTGCAGTCGCCCAAGCCCATGTTAAGCACGATTTTCTCAAGACGAGGAACTTCGTTGATGTTCTTGTAGCCAAAGCGCTTGATGAGAGCCGGCACGACCTCTTCG
>CAVABL010000030.1:9985-11602 GCA_963586735.1 Firmicutes bacterium TM09-10 | reverse complement strand
CACATAAACGATGTCGCAAGCGTTTTCGCTGATAAAATCCACAAGGTCGTCACGGAGCATGAACGCAAGTTGGGCGTCGCTTATCATATATCCGCCGTCGCAATCGCCGCACGGTTTGAGCATAAACTCGTCGGACGGATATCTCGTCTTTTTTCTTGTGAGTTCCACAAGTCCGAGCGCGGTGAATCCCACCGTGGACGTTTTCATTCTGTCGCGTTTCAAGGCTTCTTTGAGGGTGTCAAGCACGCTTTGACGGTGTTCTTCCATCGTCATATCGATGAAATCGATGACGACGATTCCGCTTATGTTTCGCAATCTGAGTTGCACTGCAATTGCTTCTGCGGCGGCAAGATTGGTTTTGTAAACCGTATCCTCGAGGTGACTTGTCCCGACAAACTTGCCCGTGTTCACGTCGATGACTGTGAGAGCCTCCGTCTTGTCTATCACGAGATATGCGCCGTTTGCAAGCCAAACTTTTCTGTCGCACAGATGGTTGATTTGCTTGGACACGCCGTAATGTTTCATTATGTTTTTTTCACCATGGTAATATTCGAGCGGTTTTTCTATCTTGCCGGTGAGTTGTTTGAAAATATCCATATCGTTGACAACCACGACATCGACGTCCTCGTGCATCGTTTCTCGCACCGCTCTTTCAAAAAGACTTGCCGCTTCAAAAACGAGTGAACATTGTTTTGCACCCGAATATTCTTTACAAATCCCGTTCCACCTCTCGACAAGCACACTCATCTCGCACGCAAGATCGTCGTCGCTCGCCTTGTCGGCAGCGGTGCGGATGATATATCCCATGCCTTCTGGACAAATGGACGACACGTACTCTTCGAGATACGCACGTCTTTCAACGTCCTCTATCTTGCGTGAAACGCCTGCAAAAACCGAAAGCGGCAACAGCACGAGATAGTTGCCGGGGATAGTGATGTCAGTCGTAAGTCTTGCGCCTTTTTGTCCGAACGGTTCTTTCACTGCCTGACACATAATGATGTCACCGGGCGACACGTTTAACGACTTGTTTTCGGGCATGCCCTTTTCAAGCCCTCTGCTATCCACGAGCGAGTCGCCCGTGTACAAAAAGCCGTTGCGCTCCTCGCCTATGTTGACGAAAGCCGCCTGCATACCGCCGATGACGTTTTCAACTTTGCCCTTGTAGATATTGCCTACGATGCCTCTGAATTTCGCGCGTTCGACGGAAAAATCGATGAGTTGTCCGTCTTCGACTATAGCCGCACGCGTGCAATAAGGTGTATAGTCGAGAATGAGTTGTTTCATGTTGTCGTATATTCCCAAAAATTTATTATCGATTTTATGCACAAAGAAAAAACGAACGCAACACCGCTTGGTGTGAATTCGTTTTACTTTTGCAAATATTCGTCAACGTCAACGAGTTTTCCGCCAACGTCAACGTACTGCGCCACTTTCTCAATGTCGCAAAGTTTCATATCCGTGCCAAGCGTTTGGTTGAGTTTTGCAAGGATTCTGTCGGGACGCAGATTCACGCTTCCCGACGCAAGACGCGCGCCGAATTTGCCGTCTTTATCAAAGAACGCATATATTTTGTCCGCAACGTTTTCCGTCACGATTTCGCCTTTTTTCTCATAGCTT
>CAVABL010000030.1:4855-9975 GCA_963586735.1 Firmicutes bacterium TM09-10 | reverse complement strand
GATTTCGACATCGCGACAGGGCGTGTCAAACAAAAAGTCCGCACACACGACTTTTGCCTGAAGATTGGGATTTTTTTCAAAAACGAACGCTCTGCTCGCTTTGAGGTCGTCGGGCACTGCCGCGTTGAACTTTTCAATAACTTCGTCCGCACTCATTTCGGTGTCGAGCGTGAGATATTCCGCCGTCGACGCAATGCCGAGCGAAAGAGGCGGCGAAAAATACATCAGGGCATGCGGATTGAAACCCTGTGAATAATTAACACTGATTTTTCCGCGTCGTATCACCCTGTCCATATGCCTTAAAAGGTCGATGTGCGATATAAAGCAAACGCTACCTGTTTTTTTATACTTCACAACAATCATATTATCGTACATCTCCCAAGTCTGTTTGCGCCGCAGCCGTTGCATCCTTCCCGACAATTTTTCGTCGTTACACCCTCGTAGGCAAGGGCGCGCTGTTTGAGCAGATACGCCTTGCTGACGCCCGAGTCGATAAATTCCCACGGAAGAGTTTTGTCAAGCGGAATCGCGCCGTAATAATCTTCCATTTTAAGATTGCAATCGGCAAACGCCTGTTGCCACACATCCCACTTGAAATGTTCGCTCCAACCGTCAAATTTTGCGCCGAGTTCGTACGCTCTTTCAATGACGTAGGATTGCTTTCTGTCTCCTCTTGCAAGCGCCGCTTCGAGCACGGACGTTTCCGCGCCGTGCCACGAGAACGTCACACCCTTTATCTCTCGCAATAGACCTCTCAGGAAATTTTGCTTGCGTTTCATCTCGTCCATTGAAATTTGCGCTTCCCATTGGAAAGGTGTACACGGCTTTGGAATGAACACCGCGCAACTCACGGATATCGTCAAGCCTCTCTTGGCGCGTTTTTGCCAATAGAGGCCTTTGAGACGTTTGCAAATTTCGGCAATACCTCTTATATCGTCGTCCGATTCAGTGGGCAGTCCCATCATAAAATATAACTTCACGCTATCATATCCTGCCTCGAACGCAACAGAGATTTTGTCGATTTCCTCTTCGGTGACGTTCTTGTTGATGACATTGCGCAGTCTTTGCGTTCCTGCCTCGGGGGCAAACGTCAACGAGCTTCTGCGCGAATTGTTTGCCATATCGGGTTTGAAACTGCTAATTCTCAAACTCGGCAATGCGAGATTGATACGTTTTTGTTTGCAATATTCGCCGAGTTCCGCTTCAAGTTCTTCAAGTCCAGTATAGTCGCTCGTCGACAACGAGCAAAGAGATATTTCGTTGAATCCCGTGCTATCCACCATTTCTTTTGCGATTTCGGCGCAACGCTTTGCACTGCGCTCCCTTATGGGACGATACCAAAAACCTGCCTGACAGAATCTGCAGCCGCTTGCGCATCCTCGGTATAGTTCGAGAGTTGCCCTGTCGTGCACCGCTTCGATGTTTGGAACAAGAGGACGAGTGGGGTACTCCGCGTTTTCAAAATCCTGCACCACCGCTTTGACGACCTTTTCGCCATCGACATGCAGCGACGGAATATACACACCCTCCATCCCCTTGAGCTTTTTCAGAATCTCGAGTTTTGAAAGTCCTTGTTCCTTGCCCTCGGTGACGGCTTTGAGAATTGCTATGTCCGCGTCCTCGCCCTCGCCGACGAGAATCACGTCAAAAAAATCCGCAAACGGTTCGGGATTCACCGAGCACGGACCGCCCGCAAGCATAATCGGATAAGAATCGTCGCGATCCTTTGATCTGAACGGAATCTTTGCAAGATCAAACATATACAGCACGTTGGTGTACAAGAGTTCGAATCCGACCGAAAAACCGACCACCGTGAAATCTTTGAGCGGTTTTTTCGTTTCGAGAGACAAAAGCGGAATGTCGTTTTCTTTGAGTTTTTGGGCAAAATCGGGAGCAGGCGCATAGCAACGCTCAGCAACGTATCCGTCCGTCTTGTTGACGATGTTGTAAAGTATCGCAACGCCGAGGTTGCTCATTCCTATCTCGTAGAGTTCAGGGAAACAAAAAACCATATCCCCTCTTCTTTCCTTCGTCATATCGGGGATATTCCACTCACCACCGGCGTATCTTGCAGGTTTTTCGACCTCGCCGAGCAGCGACATATATTTTTTCTTGTAATCTTGCATGTTTTGCACCGTATTTTCAAATATTTGCGTTTCGTGCGATTGACTTAACGACGGTTCATGCAAAGAGCTGCCGCCCCGATGATTCCGGCGTCGTTTTTGAGGGTTGCCGCAACGACTCTGACTTTTGGAGTATACTCTGCGCCGTACTTGTTTCTCGACACGTATCTTTGAAGCGGTTTGATGATGTTGTCGCCTTGATTAGATATGCCTCCGCCGATGATAATGACCTCCGGCGCAAAGATGTTTGCAAAGTTGACAAGCCCGACTCCGACGTATCTAACATAGCGTTTAACCACCGCAATCGCCACTTTATCTCCTTCTTTTGCACAGTCAAACACCACTTTCCCGCTGTTCCCATCTTCTTCAACTCGTTTTGCGAGCAGACTGTCGGGGTGCTTTTCACACGCCGCCTGAATCTGATTCATGAGTGCCGTTGCCGATGCATACGCCTCGTAGCAACCTTTCTTTCCGCATCCGCACGTTGCGCCACCGAGGTTGATTTGAATGTGACCGCCCTCCGCGCCTGCCGAGCGATTTCCGGTCAAGAGTTGACCGTCCGCAACGATTCCCGTTCCGACGCCCGTGCCGAGCGTCACCATAACGGAATTTTTTGCGCCGTTGCCCGCGCCGAACATAGTTTCGCCGAGAGCGGCACAGTTTGCGTCGTTTGACAACCTTACGTTTTTGATTTGAGTTTTTTCGGCAATCATCCTCGCCATAGGCGTATTGCGGAAGTTGATGTTGCACGAATAGCGCACGATGCCTTTTTCGTCGTATATAGAACCGGGGCATCCGATTCCGATGCCATCGATTTCACTCTTGCAGTCCTTCACGAGTTCTTCGATGAGCCCGACTATGTCCTGCACGATGAGGAAGTCCTCTTTGCCAGGGGACGTAACGATGACTTTTCTTGCGATAATGTTTCCGTTTTCGTCGACGATGCCGCCCTTTATGGTCATGCCGCCGATATCAATACCAACGTACTTCATAAAGCCTCTCAAAAATTTAATAGTATTATTTTAGTATAGTTACGCCAAAAAGTCAACACTCACGAAAGCGTATCGCAAGTGTATAACGCAAACCGACATAAAAGCACATTAAAAAGCTTGGCAAGTATCAATCCGTCTTTTCGTTCATATTCTTCAATATGAACAAAACCGCAAAATCATTTGGCATAGTGACGATTTTTTCAATTGCGACAAGACTTGCGTCTTTCGTTTTCAAAATGTGGATGTCGCGCTCACTGGGAGCGGAAGTTGTGGGACTTTATCAGATTGCGCTCAGTGTTCTGCTTATGCTTTTCACAATCACGGCAGGCGCACCGACGGTTTTATCCCGCAAGATAGCAGAGGCTCACGACAACCCCCAAAGGCAAAATTCCCTTCTGACGGCGTCGATAATTTCGGGACTTTGCACCGCAACTTTTCTGTGTGCGTTGTTTTTCGGACTCGGCAAACACATAACGCCGTTGTTTTCAAATCCCGATTGCTTGCCAATATTTTTCATCATGCTCCCCACCATTCTCACGTCCACACTGTACGCCTCGTTGCGCAGTTGGTTTTGGGGGCGCAAGAAATTTTTGTCGTTTTCCTCCACCGAACTCGTTGACGAGATTGTCAAAATTACGCTGTCCGTCGTTTTCACGGGCGCATTGACGTCAAAATTAAGCGGAGCGGAGAGCATTGCGCTTGCAATGACGCTTTCGGACCTCGTGTGTGTTCTGATTCTCGTCGCACTGTTTTTCATAGCGGGCGGGCGACTTACAAAACCAAGTGGATTCAAAGAACTCTCGGCGCGCGCCATACCGCTGTCCGCAACGAGAATCATCACCTCGCTCGGAGCGTCGCTGACTGCGTACATACTCCCCAAAATGCTCGTGAAAGCAGGACTTACGCTTGCAGAGGCAACCGCACAATACGGCAGAGTTTCTGGCATGGCTCTTCCGTTGATAATGGCGCCGATGACTTTTATTGGCGCGTTATCGGTAGTGCTCGTTCCGGACGTTGCCGAACTCCGTTCAAAAGGCGATATGGATGCGGTGCGTGCAAAAATGTCGACTTCGATGACTTTTGCAATCGTAATTGCGTGTCTGTTTTTTGCCGTATATCTTCCCCTCGGGCAAAGTTTGGGGCAACTTCTTTTCGGCGACAAAGAGGCGGGAAAATTCGTGTCTTACTGC
This sequence comes from Firmicutes bacterium TM09-10, assembly GCA_963586735.1. GTDB lineage: Bacteria > Bacillota > Clostridia > Christensenellales > CAG-917 > CAG-475. The sequence goes on along the minus strand of CAVABL010000030.1, from coordinate 5,670 downwards.
GCGCTTATGCTCTTTCCCATTGCAACCGCGCAGGCAACCACACCTATGCTCAACTCGCTAGGCAAGGAGCGCAACACTTTTTTCAACACGCTCGTCGGCGCAATCGCAATGATTCCATGCGTGCTTTTTTTGCCGAAATATATCGGCATATACGCCATGGCACTTTCAACCGGCACGTGTTTTTTGCTCGTTGCGCTCCTCAATCTTTTCGTCCTCAAAAAAGAGGTCGGCTCGTTCATAAACCACAAAAAAACAGTTCCGGCGATTCTGCTATCCTGTCCGATTGCGGCAACGGGATTTTTCCTTGCAAAACCTCTCTGCGCCAACGCAAACTATATCACGGCAATCGTTGTGTCGGGAGTGTATATCCTCTTCTTTTTCTTCCTCGTCATATCTGCGTTCGGCATAGTTGATGTAACGATGTGCATAAACATGTTTGCGCCGAACAAGACATCTTGCAATCGTTTTGGCAAAGCCTCGTCAAAAAAGAACAAGAAACCGAAAACGCCAAATCACACGCGCAAAACGCCTCGACGTATGCAACCTCAAAAATAGAAATCGAAACGAAAAAACGCCGCATAAAAACAGGCCTCGCAAACAAACTAAACGTATGTTGAATTTGTTTATACGATGTTTGATTTTATATTTCGTTTTGTTGATTGCGATGCGCCTTATGGGTAAAAGGCAACTTGGCGAATTGCAACCCTTTGAACTTGCGATAACGCTCGTTGCAAGCGACCTCGTCTGCATACCAATGGCGGACTCGTCGATCCCAATTTTGTACGGCATTATCCCCGTGTTTTCGCTGTTTTTGG
>CAVABL010000030.1:3134-4845 GCA_963586735.1 Firmicutes bacterium TM09-10 | reverse complement strand
CGAAACTTGCCACGAAAAGCGTCAAATTCCGCAAATTTCTCAACGGAAAACCGATAATAATCATACAAAACGGCAACATCCTCCCCGACGTTATGAAGGAACTCAACCTAAACGTCGACGACATCATGGAAGCATTGAGGGGTGCAGGATGTTTCAACCCGTCCGAAGTGGAATATGCGATTCTGGAAACGAACGGGAATATGAGCGTCATGCAAAAATCGCAAAACAGACCGCTTTCGCCTGCCGACGTGAATTTGAATCTGCCAAAGGCAGAAATCCCCGTCACCGTCATAATGGAAGGCGAATTCGTTGCCGAAAATCTCGCGACTCTCAGCGGCAATGTCAAAGAAGAAGTGTTAAAATATCTTGACGGCATATCCCTCAAACAGAAGGATGTTCTCGTTCTTCTCGTCGCGGGACAGGACATGTTCATCCAACCTTACGAGGGCAACTTCATCACGTCGACGCTGCATGACAAGTCGCCCGCAATGCGAGGTGAAGGATGAAAAAGGTCGTGCTTGCAATCGTGATACTTGCCGTCGTTCTGACTGCTGGTATTCTTGAAGATTTTTATATTCACAAAACCTTTTCAACCCTCAACGACAAACTGACGTCGCTTGAGGATTCCATCAAAAATCAAAACGACGATTGCCTTGACAAAGCAAACGAAATCTTTGATTGGTGGGACAAAAAACGGACTTATATGGAACTTTTTGCTTTTTCGCCCGACGTGCGCTCGTTTTCGGTTGCGCTTGCCGAAACGCAAGGCTCGCTTGCATGCGGAGACTATCAGAACGCGCTGTCAAAATGCCACTCGCTCATCGTCATGGCAGACAACATAAAACGACTTCTTGACTTCAACGCGGAAGACATAATATGAAAATCGGGCGAAAAATTCGCCCGATTCAAACTCAATTTTGTTTTCCGAAGATTTTTCTCTTTCGTTTTTCAAAAAGTAAAACTCTCGTTTGGATTCCACATGCGTTTCAATTTAAAAATCTCAAACTCACGTTAAGCTCTTTATTTCACAATTCCTCACCGGTGAATCGCAACGGCATAACCTCGTCAAATCTGAACACTTTGAACTTGTCCGGAGTGCCAAGAACAACCTCAAAATCGCCGTCGCAGAACTCCGACATAACCTGACGACACACGCCGCACGGAGCGCACATCTGAGAGATTTCGCCCTCTCTTCCGCCGACAATTGCAATGCATGAAAACTCCCTTTCGCCCTCGCTTATCGCTTTTGCAAAAGCGGTACGCTCTGCGCAGACAGTTGGTGAAAATGCGGCGTTTTCAAAATTACACCCCGTGTATTCCTTGCCGTTTTTTGCCACGAGCACCGCACCGACGCTGAAATGCGAATACGGCATGTACGACATCCTGCGCATATTGTTTGCCTCTTCCATAAGATGTCTGTAATCGAGCATACCGTCCTCCTTTCACCGCTTTATTACGCGTGCGAGGAAACTTTCGCCCGCAGTGTCCTTTTTGTCAACGCCGAGATAATCGAGCACGGTTGCGCTTATATCGGCAAATGTATTTCTCGTTGCGAGGTTTACCCCCTCTTTGATATGCTTGCCACAAATGAGCATAGGCACATATTCGCGCGAGTGGTCGGTTGACGGCGTTGAGGGATCGCAACCGTGATCCGCCGTGATGATCAAAATGTCGTCGTCTCGCATATTCGGCAAAAACTCACCCAATTGTC
>CAVABL010000030.1:0-3124 GCA_963586735.1 Firmicutes bacterium TM09-10 | reverse complement strand
TCTATCGAATTCCGTCATTGCGTTCGCGTAGCCAGCAATGTCGTTGCGGTGACCGTATTTCATGTCAAAGTCAACGAGATTGACAAAACAAAGTCCTTCAAAATCACGTTTTTGAATGTCGAGCGTGACTTCCATACCATTCGTGTTTGACGTCGTGCGGTTGGACTCACTCACGCTTTTGCCTGCAAAAATATCGTAGATTTTGCCCACGGATATGGTTGCAAGTCCTGCGTCTTTGAGCAAGTCGATCATCGTCATATGCGGTGGCACGAGAGAATAATCGTGTCTTCTCGGCGTGCGCACGAAGGGATATTTTCCCTCAAACGGACGCGCAATGACTCTACCCACACAATGCTCGCCTTGGAGCATTTCTCTTGCGATTTCGCAATATCTATATAGTTCTTCAACAGGCACGACATCCTCGTGAGCGGCAATCTGAAACACGCTGTCCGCCGACGTATACACGATGAGCGCACCCGTTTTCATACTCTCTTCTCCGTAGTCCTTGATGACTTCCGTGCCCGAATACGGTTTGTTGCAAAGCGCTTTTCTACCCGTGCGCTTTTCAAATTCTTCTATGACGTCGCGGGGGAAACCGTCGGGATAAGTCGGAAGCGGCTTCGGCGAGATTATGCCCGCAATTTCCCAATGTCCTATTGTCGTGTCCTTGCCCATTGATGTTTCTTTCATGCGCGCGAAACTGCCCTTTGGGTTTTCAACGCCGCCGCCAACGGTGTCTATATTGAACAGTCCGAGGTCGATGAGATTCGGACAATGAAAATGCTCGTCCTTGCGGATTGCTCCGAGCGTGTTGCTTCCCTCGTCATGCCAAAGGTACGAGTCTGGCATCTCGCCACAACCGCAACTATCAAGCACGATTATAAAAACTCTTTTGCTCATATGTTTCACCTCGACTTTGACTTATTTGCAAAATTTTTCGTCTTCGATTTGCATTTTATGCAAGTTCGAGCGCGATTTCCATCATTTTTGTGAACGAATTTTGTCTTTCTTCGGCTGTCGTATTCTCTTCGGGATATATAAAACTGTCACTCACCGTGCATATGCAAAGTGCTTTTTTGCCGAGTCTTGCGGCATTGCAATAGAGTGCTGCCGATTCCATTTCGACACCAAGCACACCCATTTTTGCCCATTGCGTACCGCTGTTTGCGTCGTCGTAGAATGTGTCCGACGAAAAGATATTGCCAACCTTGTAGTTCACGCCAGATTTTTCGCAAAGTTCGGCGGCCCTACGCACGAGGTCGAAATCGGCAATCGGGCAAAACGTCCCCGGCAGATTGTACTGTAGCGCATAGTTTCCGTTCGTGCATGCGCCCATTGCAATGATGATGTCACGGGCGTGCAAATCCTTGTCGAAAGAGCCGCACGAGCCGATGCGAATGATGTTTTTCACGTCGTAAAACTTGAAAAGTTCATACGAGTATATTCCGATTGCGGGTTGTCCCATGCCCGATGCCATCACGGACACGCGTTTGCCATTGTAATAGCCCGTGTAGCCATTGACGCCTCTGACGTTGTTGACGAGCACGGAGTCTTCAAGGAAGTTTTCGGCAATGAATTTTGAACGAAGAGGATCGCCCGGCATGAGTACGGTGTCGGCAAAATCGCCGATTTTTGCTGTGATATGTGGGGTTGGAACTGACATGATTTACACTCCCGATATTTTATTTTATGTTTTTAGCGTTTTGCGTTTTGACTTTTGCGCCGCAACGCCGTTTTGCACTTCATTTCAAACCTGCAATACGTCGTTCTTGCGCATATGCAAAGATTTGTGTTTTGTGCAAACCTGCTTATATGAACAAATTGACGAAAGCCCGACTTGCTCATATGCACATGTTTGCAATCTTCGTTTTCATTCCGTTTTTGCGACTGCTTGCCGATTTCATCGTCCAAGCGAGCGACATTGTCAATTTTCGTTCTCTTGTTTTTTGACGATTTTGACGATTCTGCTCGTGCCGAGTCTCGAAGCACCGAGTTCGACAAACTTTTCGGCGTCCTCGATTGATGAGATTCCGCCTGCCGCTTTCATTCTGACGTTCTTTCCGACGTGCTTTGCAAAAAGTGCGATATCCTCAAACGTTGCACCCGCTTTCGAAAAACCGGTTGACGTCTTGATGAAGTCGGCGCCTGCGTCGGTAACGATTTGGCACATCTTGATTTTTTCCTCATCAGTGAGAAGACATGTTTCGATGATGACTTTGAGGATCTTGTCGCCGCACGCTTTTTTGAGGGTTTTTATCTCGTTTTCCACATAGTCGTAGTTGCCTGCTTTAAGCTCACCGATATTTATGACCATATCGATTTCGTCTGCGCCGTTTGCGATTGCGTCCTTGGTTTCGAACTCTTTGACGGCGGTCGTGTTGTAGCCGTTTGGAAAGCCGATGACAGTGCAAATCGCAACTCTGCCTTTTGCGTATTCGCTTGCCTGTTTAACAAAGCACGGAGGGATACACACCGATGCCGTTTCATACTTTATGCCGTCATCGCATATCGTCTGGATATCGTTCCACGTCGCAGTTTGCGCAAGCAACGTATGATCGCATTTGCTCAAAATTTCCTTGATTTTCATTATATTACCTCGTTTCGTTTTATTTCGTTTTATTCGTTGCAATTGCGTCCTTCCTCGACAATTGCACAGCACTTTTCGTTAATCGTATATTTTGCATTTATTTTGCTTTTTTTGACGCAATCGCCGTTTTATCGTGCGCTTTTGTCGTATCAACCGCTGATTCGGTGGAGTATTGCGTTGACGATCATCTCGTATGCAACCTCGTTGTATCCACCTTCGGGCACGATTATATCCGCAAATCGTTTTGTCGGTTCGATGAAATGCTCATACATCGGTTTGACGGTTGCAAGATATTGATTCACTACCGATTCAAGACTTCTGTCCCTCTCCTTCACGTCGCGCAAAATTCTGCGAATAATTCTCACGTCGGCGTCGGTATCCACAAAAATTTTGATGTCCTGAAGGGCAAGCAATTCCTCGTTGTAGAAGTTGAGCAACCCCTCGAGGATTATGACTTTTGCGCCCGTCGTTTCGACGACTTCATCCGTGCGCATATACTGCGTGAAATCGTACACGGGATGAAAAATCGTTTCGCCT
>CAVABL010000029.1:10090-12048 GCA_963586735.1 Firmicutes bacterium TM09-10 | reverse complement strand
CGGCAGGGGATTTGATGGCGTGAGTGCACGCAAAGCGCGTATAGAGATTGTCCTGTCGGGCAGCGATATTTGCGCTGTACGCAAATAATATTGCGTCACAACTTCGCGCCGAAAGGCGCATATACAAGATAAACAAGATAAACAAGGGTGTGCCCTCGGAATATGGGAACAACAAAGAGACATGGTTGGCGGGGAAAAGCGTGAGAAAAAATAAAAAGGAGACGCTACTATGTACAGTCTTGTGATCCCGGACGATTATCAACAAAAAATGACAATTCGCGAAACCGAAAAAGCAATCAAATTCGTCAAAGATGCTTTTCAACGCAATTTCATCAAGAATTTCGGTTTTGAACGCGTATCCGCTCCTCTCTTCGTGAAGAGCAACACAGGTGTGAACGACGATCTCAACGGCGTTGAAAGGGCGGTTAAATTCGACATCAAAGAGCAGGGCGGCATCGAAGCGGAAATCGTGCACTCCCTTGCAAAGTGGAAACGTATCGCGCTCAAACGCTACGGTTTCAGATGCGGCGAGGGTATCTACACCGATATGAACGCCATTCGCCGTGACGACAAGTGTGACAATCAACACTCGATCTACGTGGATCAGTGGGACTGGGAAATGGTCATAAGCAAGGAGCAGCGCAACGAAGAGTTCCTCAAAATGATTGTTCGTCGCATCGTCGGCGCAATTTGCGACACTTTGGACGAAGCGAAGAGGGCGTTTGCATGCATAGATCTCAATCTCAAACGTGAAGTTACGTTCGTCACAACGCAGGAGGCTCTTGACAGATATCCCGACCTTGACGCGCACGCAAGAGAGAGCGCGCTTGCAAAAGAGTACGGAACGATATTCCTCATGCAGATAGGCGGCGCGCTTTCAAACGGCAAACCGCACGACGGTCGCGCTCCCGACTACGACGATTGGAGTTTGAACGGCGACATCATATTCTATGACGACGTGCTTGGCGAAAGCATCGAGATATCCTCTATGGGTATTCGAGTGGATGCAAAGAGCATGGTTGAACAACTCAAAATTGCAGGATGCGAGCAAAGACTTCAAAATCAATTCCACAAGGACGTCGTTGAGGGCAATCTTCCTTTGACAATCGGCGGCGGAATCGGGCAATCGAGACTTTGTATGCTCATTCTGCAAAAGGCGCATATCGGAGAGGTGCAGTCAAGTTTGTGGCCCGATGAGATGCATGACAAATGTGAAAAGGCAGGCATAAACCTGTTGTAATAAAAAAATCCAAACTTTCAAGGTGTATATGGAACTCAGAACACACAATTGCGGCGAATTGCGTCAATCAGACGAAGGCAAACACGTCAAACTTTGCGGATGGCTCTCAAGCGTTCGCGATCTTGGCGCAGTCATCTTTTTCGTATTGCGCGACTACTACGGCTACACTCAAGCCGTTGTCAGCGACGAGGCGAAGAAAGAGCAAATCCGCGCTATTCCGCGCGAAAGTACGATTAGCGTCGAGGGCAAAGTCGTCCTGCGCAGCGCGCCGAACAAGGATATGCCGACGGGTATGATTGAAATCGAACCCGACACGATAGAGGTGCTCGGCAGATGTTACGAGCAACTTCCTTTTGAGATTGCAACGAGCACGCAGTCAAGAGAGGACGTGCGCCTTAAATATCGTTTTCTCGACTTGAGAAACCCCGACGTCAAGGCAAAAATCATCTTCCGCTCGAAAGTGGTCAGTTGGTTGCGCAACAAGATGACGTCTTTGGGATTCCTCGAAATCGCGACGCCTATCCTCACGTCCTCATCTCCCGAGGGCGCAAGAGACTATATCGTGCCGTCAAGACTTTATCCCGGTCACTTCTATGCTTTGCCGCAAGCACCGCAACAATACAAGCAATTGCTCATGGCTTCGGGCTTTGACAAATACTTCCAGATTGCGCCTTGCTTTAGAGACGAGGACGCTCGCGCCGACAGAAGTCCCGGTGAG
>CAVABL010000029.1:903-10047 GCA_963586735.1 Firmicutes bacterium TM09-10 | reverse complement strand
CCGAGATGTGTTTTGCAACGCAAGAGGACGTTTTTGCCGTCATGGAAGAAGTTTTGAGCGGCGTGTTCAAAGAGTTTTCACCCGAAGGATACAAGGTGGATCAAGGTCCTTTCCGTCGTATAACCTACCGTGATGCAATGAGAGATTACGGCTCGGACAAACCCGATTTGCGCAATCCGCTCATCATCAAAGACGTCACGGATATTCTCTCTGAAAAAGCTCCTTTCTTTGAAAAGGGCAAGACGATAAAAGCAATCGCGGTTTCCGACTTCAAGGAAACGAGAAAGTGGATTGACGCACTCGTTGAGAAATCGAAACAGAACGGCGCAAGCAATATGTTCTGGTTCAAACTCGACGAAAAGGGCGAACTTGCAGGCGGAATTGCAAAATTCCTCACAGACAGCAAGGACGCACTCGTCGAGCGTTTGGGCTTGAAAGCAAATTCGTTTGTCGCGGTGCTCGCAGAGGAGAAGGGCGTTGAAAAACAGGCGGGTTACGTGCGCACGGAACTCGGCAACGGACTCGATCTCATCGAGAAAAACGCTTTCCGTTTCTGCTGGATCGTCGATTTCCCGATGTACGAATACGACGACGACGGAGTGCTCGGCTTCTGCCACAATCCGTTCTCCATGCCACAAGGCGGACTTGATGCACTCAACAACCAAGATCCGCTCGACATCGTCGCATATCAATACGACAGCGTTGTCAACGGCGTTGAATTGAGCTCGGGCGCAGTGAGAAATCACGAGCCTGCCATCATGGAAAAAGCGTTTGAAATCGTCGGCTATGGCAAAGACGTCATCGAGGAAAAATTCTCCGCGCTCTACAATGCGTTCAAATTCGGCGCACCGCCTCACGCAGGCATTGCTCCGGGCGTCGACCGCATCGTCATGCTTCTTGCAAACGAGCCGAGCATAAGAGAAATCATCACTTTCCCGATGGACAGAAACGCTCGCGATATCCTCATGGGAGCACCGAGCACCGTCACCGAAAAACAACTCAGAGAAGTCCATATCAAAATCGATATGCCCAAGGAAGAGAACAAATAAGTATATCAAAAGGGACTTTCGTCCCCAGGAGAAATATAATGAAAAAGAAACTTTTTAGCGTATTTGCGGCAGTTTTGGTGCTTGTGCTTTGCATAGCGGCACTCGTTGCCTGCAATCCGTACAAAGCGGATTCGATCGGAAGCGGAGATTCCGCCGCAGCGGTTGAATCAAACGGCGGTTATATCGTCAAACAAGGCAAATTTGTCTATTTCATCAATGGTTACGTTGGCGAAAGTGCAGACAACGCGTGGGGCACAGCCACAAAACAGGGTATCGTTCGCGCTGAAGTCAAGGACGGAAAAGTCGATCCGTCAACGGCGAAACTCGTCGTTCCGAAGAGTGTGTACAATTCCTCGACGGCAGGCGGCATTGCCGTGCACAGCGAATGGATTTATTATCCCTCCGTCAACACAGCAAAAGACAAGAGCGGCACCGCCTCAACCACAAACACCGATTTTATGCGCACGAAAACCGACGGATCGGTCACACAACTCATCGGCACGATCGGCACGCGTTCGGCAAAATATATTTTCACCGAGTCAAGAGTTCTCTATTACACCGACAACACGATCAGTTATATCGATTTTTCGGGGATGAACGACAAGCCCACCGACAAGGGTAAGGGCGCGTCCAAAGGCACGCTTGCAGAGAACGTCGAGAGCGTATACTGGGACTATGCAACCGACACGATCTTCTACGTTCAAAGCGCCCCGAGCGAGGATAGCTACAAAAACTACAACAATCTCTGCTCCGTGAAAGCGGATGGCAGTGACAAGAAAGTGCTTGCAACGCAAACCACATTCGTCACCGACGGCAAAAAGCCTGAGGAAGACCAACTCAACGTGTTCAAGTTCACACTCGTCGGATTGTACGTTGAAAGCGACAGCAGTTGCACGCTTTACTACACCAAATCGCATACGCTCAACAGTTCGAGCGTGTCGGACGGTTTGTTCGTGGCAAAAGCGAGCGACGTGAAGGGCACCGAAAAGAATCTCAACACAATCGCGTCCACAACGCTTGTTCCGCTCGGATACGAGGACGGCGCGCTTGCTTACAACTCAAACAGCGTATACTGCTGGTATAACGGAACCGAAAAAGAGAATCCGCTGCAAGTGACGACGACGTCTCAAACCATATGGAAAGTTGACAGCGAAAAGGGCGTCGTGTATTTCACTGCATCGTCTTCTGCAACAAGCATATCAAAGATTTCTTACAAAGAGGCAAAGGACAACGCAACTATCATCATGTCCGAGGGCATCAAAACGGATTGGCTCGTTCTTGACTTCATCGGCGACGACTTCTACTTCTTTGCAAGCGACGACGAAAACTATCTGCACACAATCAACCTCACCACGTTCGACAAGGACGCCGAGGATGCCGCAAGCACCTATATTGGTTGCCCGACAGATAGATTGGAAGAGGAAGAAGCATAACCGAATCGCAAGTTTCTACAAAGAAAAAAACATAAAACACGGGTGCATTGCGCCCGTAAATTATGGCAAAGATGACAAAAACGATTTTTATCACAGGCGGTAGCCGCGGAATCGGCGAGGCGGTCGTGCGTATGGCGGCGGGCAAGTACAACGTCGCTTTTACCTACAACTCGTCAAAAGAAAAAGCTCTTCGTTTGCAACAAGAGCTTTCTTCTCAATGTGGAGGAGTGCTTGCCATCGAGTGCGACGTGACAAACCATCAAAGCGTATCGACCGCAATAGATGCCGCAAAAAAGAGGTTTGGCAAAATTGACATACTTGTCAACAATGCCGGCGTCGCAAAGAGCGGACTTGTCATCGACACCTCTCTTGACGACTTCAAACGCCTCTTTGACGTCAATGTCAACGGCACGTTCAACGTCACGAAAGCAGTGCTCCCCGACATGCTGTCAAGAGGGCAGGGCTCAATTGTCAACGTGTCTTCCGTCTGGGGTATCGAGGGCGCAAGTATGGAAGCTGCGTATTCCGCCTCAAAAGCCGCAATCATCGGTTTCACCAAAGCGCTTGCCAAAGAGGTTGCTCCCATGGGAATTCTCGTCAATGCCGTCGCTCCCGGCGCCGTTGACACCGACATGATGAGCGTTTACACACCCTCCGAAATCGAAGAACTTTGTCAAACTTCGATTCCTCTCGGCAGACTTGCCTCACCTCCCGAAATTGCCAAAGGCATTTTGTATCTTGCGGAGAGTGGGTATTGTGTGGGGGTGGTTTTGCCAATTACTGCCGGCCTTTAAAAATTGCGCTAAATTGTGCCTAATTTTGTCAGAGGCATCCGCCCGTCAACTCATGTACGCCTATGTACATTAGGGTTGCCATTTGGATGCCTCTTTCGCATTATGCATCGATTTAGCGCAATTTTTATAAAATTTGTTTATTAGACTACGGGTTTTGCTTCTTCGATGTGACGCCCTTATTTTTTTACACATTTTGACAACGTGCAAAAGTGTGATATTCTATATGTGCCAAACTTCTGAATAATAAATAGTATCTGAAGGCATACACATGGTAGCAATATGTGTCCGCTCTTTTGTCCTTTGGGTACGAATTGAGAAGTTTGGCGACTTGGGATGCATATGCTACGGGTGTTGTATCTTTGGTGCGACACCCTTATTTTTTGTAAGTGTGATTGCGCTATGAGCGAAAAGTCGTGCTGTTTTGTCGGGCATAGAGCGCAATCGAATTATGATAGAGGATAGTGATATTTGCGTGTTCTATTACGACGAAAACCATTGTCCAAAACAAAAACTCATATCAAGAAAAGGTGCAAACGCAACATTGCGAGTAGCGAGAGCGGAACAACAGTGGCTTTTGAGTATGCAAAAAAAGCGAACAAAACAATCTTCAATGTATTTTCAAAAACGCTATGTGAAGAGCGGTGCGAAATCGGGGGACTTGAAATATTTTGAAAAGCAAACTATAATGGATGTAGCAATATAAAAGGAGAATGCGATATGGAACAACTTTTAACACAAATCGGAGAACTTGTTGCAACCGAAATCGACGAGGTGAAAGACGTTGAATACCTCGATAAAGAGATGGGATATATGTTTTATATCAATCTCAACGACGGAAGGAAGATTTTGCTCTCTTTGATTGACAGCAAACTGTAAAAATGCATCGGACGTTTTGCTTGATGCAAGGCGCGTTTTTGCCGAGCCGTGCGAATTTTGTCGAACTTATTTTAAACCGCACTTTCAAAGTGCGGTTTTGAGAAAATTCAACGATTTTCGATTTTTTATCGATTTACAATATATTTTTGATTTGCAAGAGGTCGGTGACGACAGAATCGCAGTCCGCACTCTTGCCCGTTTTGTATTTGTCAAACCATATGGTTTTCAAGCCGTAATTGCGTGCGCCGTTTATGTCGGCGGTGAGAGAGTCGCCAATCATAAAGACATCTTTTGAGTCGCCGTCGATTTTGTCAAAGCAGGCGTCGAAAAATTCTTTGTTCGGTTTGAGATAGCCTATTTCCGCAGAAACGAAGTAGCCTTTTATATACTTGTCGAACCCCGCTTTTGCGAGGCGTTTGGTTTGTTGTCCGAGGGGCGCGTTGCTTGCAACGTACACTTCGTGTTTGCTTGAAAGATATTCAAGCAAATCCTCCGCATTGTCAACGGGAACTGCGCTTTGGGCAAGATATTCGTGAAAAGACTGCTCAAAAGCAACACCGTCTGCCGTCACTCCCACCATACCGAAAAGCGTGTTGAAGCGTTTTGCAAGCAATTGCTCCATCGTCAATTCGCCTCTTTCGAGTTGCTGCCAGAGCGAGAGGTTGTAGGGGTGAAAAATTTTGCAGAGCTCGTCCGCTTTGTTAATTCCGAACTGTGCGCAAGAAAGTTTTATGCTTTCGTTTGCACATTTGTCAAAATCGAGCAGAGTGTTGTCAACATCAATGAGTACGACCATATGTTCTTCAATCGGATTCGTTCAAAAAATGGGGGCGCGAAATTTTCCGCGTCCGCATAGTTCAATGGTTTGCAGAAACTTTGTCAACGTAGGCGCAGGCGTTGAACGCCGCAATCGAACCGTCGGATGCCGCCGTCACCAGTTGGCGAATCTTCTTCGTGCGGCAGTCGCCGGCAACGAATATGCCGTCACACGAGGTCGTGCAGTTTTCGTCCGCAACGATATAGCCTGCCTTGTCAAGCGCGACGAGGTTTGCAAACGGGGTGTTGTTCGGCACTTGCCCGATGCAGATGAAAGCGCATTTTGCGTTTACGATGACATCCTCGTGCGTGATTGTGTTTTCAAAACGAAGGGCGGAAAGCTCGTCCTCGCCGAGGAACTCTTTGAGTGAGAGATTGTGCGTGTAACTGACGTTCGGACGAGCAAGCACCAAATCCAAAAGCGCCTTGTCGCCGAAGAATTTGTCAAACAAAGTGCATATATGCACGCTCTTGCAATATCCGCTCAAAACGAGAGAATATTGAAGTGCGGTGTTGGCGTCGCCTATCACGACGACGTCCTCACCCGAATAGAAAGCGCCGTCGCAAAGCGCGCAATAACTCACGCCGCTGCCGACGAGTTCTTCCTCTCTTGCAACCCCTATTCTGCGCGGCTTTACGCCTGCCGCTATGATGATTGATTTGCACTCGTATTTGTTGTAATCGGTGATTAATTCAAACCCAAACTGTGTTTTAGCTATCGATTGTGCTTTTTCAAGTTCAATTTGCGCACCCCATTCGGAGATTTGCTCATAGAGTTTGTCCATGAGTTCCGCCCCGGAAATCTTTTGATACGACGGGAAGTTTTCCACTCTCGGCGAAAAGGAAATTTGTCCGCCGAAACTGTCGCTTTCAAGCACCAGAACGCTTTTGCCTGCTCTGAGACAATTGAGCGCGGCGGTCATGCCTGCAGGGCCTGCGCCTATGACGATTATATCAAACGTGTCCATTTTTACCTCTTTGTCAATGAATCTTTTTTGAAAGAAAAGCGGTATGACTCGCGCCATACCGCCGTGTGTTGTTCACTTATTTTCTCGACTCGATATAGCCTTTGATTTTGCTTGCATTGTCGTAAACGTCATAGCCGTTTCCGTTGGGAACGAGAAGCGTTGGCGCTTTCTTCACTCCGAAAGCAAGCGTCTGATCTTTGTTGTCCTCTGCGTCGATGACGGTGTAAGCGATGCCCGCTTTGTCAAGCATTGCTTTTGCCATTTTGCAGTTGGGGCATGTCTTTGTTGTGAAGATCAAAAGCCCTTCATTCTCGCTCTTCGAGCAACATGCGCATTCTTGTTTTGATTCCGCTTGTTGCGAAGGTTCGGATTTTTCACACTCTTTTTCGTCACATGCGAATTCCTCAATATGCTTGCCGTGATATTGAGAGTTTGCTATGTCGTAGACTTTGCGCTCTTTAAATTCCGCGCGTTTGCCGTCGTTCCAGTTTTGCACCGGGCGATAGTAACCGGTGATACGGCTGTAAACTTCTGTCTTCCTGCCGCAGATAGGGCAGGTGTATTGCTCGCCTTCGATATAGCCGTGTTCTTGGCAAATCGAGTAAGTCGGAGAGAGCGTGTAATAAGGAAGCTTGTAGTTTTCAGCAATCTTTCTTACGAGGTTTGCCGCCGCTTGCCAACTGTCAAGACGCTGTCCGAGGAAAGCGTGGAAGACTGTGCCCGACGTGTAGAGAGTCTGAAGTTCGTCCTGAATGTCGAGAGCGGAGAAGATGTCGCTCGTGTAGCCGACGGGGAGGTGCGAACTGTTGGTGTAATAAGGAACGTCGTCGGCGTTGCTTGCGCAGATGATGTCGGGATATTTCTCTCTGTCGTGCTTTGCAAGACGATAGGAAGTGGACTCTGCCGGCGTTGCTTCGAGGTTGTACAAATCGCCGTATTCCTCCTGATAGTCGCTGAGTTTTTCACGCATGAAGTTGAGCACTTTCTTGGTAAATTCTTGCGCTTCTTTGTGCGTCATATCTTTGCCCACCCAGTTTGCGTTGAGGCAAGCCTCGTTCATGCCAACGAGACCGATTGTCGAGAAGTGGTTGCCGAACGTGCCGAGATATCTCTTGGTATAGGGATAAAGTCCTTCATCGAGGAGTTTTGTGATGACGTTTCTCTTGATTTTGAGGGAGCGTGCCGAGACGTTCATGAGACGCTCGAGTTCTTTGAAAAATTCGTCTTCCGTTTTGCTCACGTACGCGATGCGCGGCATATTGATTGTCACGACGCCGATTGAACCGGTGGATTCACCGCTGCCGAAGAAACCGCCCGATTTCTTGCGAAGTTCGCGCAAGTCAAGACGCAAACGGCAGCACATACTGCGCACGTCGCTCGGCTCCATGTCCGAGTTGATGTAGTTGGAGAAGTACGGAGTGCCGTATTTTGCCGTCATCGTGAAGAGAAGACGATTGTTTTCGGTGTTCGACCAATCGAAATCTCTCGTGATCGAGTAAGTCGGGATAGGATATTGGAAGCCTCTACCGTTGGCGTCGCCCTCAATCATGATTTCGATGAACGCCTTGTTGACCATTGCCATTTCTTTGGCGCAGTCCTTGTATTTGAAATCCATTTCCTTGCCGCCGACGAGTGCGGGAAGTTCCGCCAAGTCGTTTGGGACAACCCAGTCGAGCGTGATGTTGGTGAATGGTGCTTGCGTGCCCCAACGTGACGGCGTGTTCACACCGTAAATGAAGGATTGGATGCATTGCTTGACCTCTTTGTAGGAGAGGTTGTCAACCTTGACGAACGGCGCAAGATAGGTGTCGAAAGAACTGAACGCCTGTGCGCCCGCCCATTCGTTTTGCATGATGCCGAGGAAGTTGACCATCTGGTTGCAGAGGGTGGAAAGGTGGCTTGCGGGTGATGACGTAATCTTGCCCGGGATGCCGCCGAGACCTTCCTTGATGAGTTGCTTGAGAGACCAACCTGCGCAATAACCGGTGAGCATGGACAGATCATGGATGTGGATTTGTGCCTCGCGGTGCGCTTTTGCGATCTCGTCGTCGTAGATCTCGCTGAGCCAGTAGTTTGCTGTCACCGCACCCGAGTTGGAGAGAATAAGTCCGCCCACGGAGTACGTGACGGTTGAGTTTTCCTTGACGCGCCAGTCGTTGATTTTGAGATAATTGTTGACCGTGTTCTTGTAGTCGAGCATGGTTGAATTCATCTCGCGGAGTTTCTCGTGTTGCTTTCTATAAAGAATGTACGCCTTTGCAACTTCAACGTAACCCGATTGAATGAGGACGACCTCAACCGAGTCCTGAATGTCCTCAACGCTTACAACGTCGCCTTGAACCTTGTCGTTGAAGGTTGCGGTGACACGCAATGCCAGCATGTCGATGATGTCGTCGCTGAAGCTCTTGTTCACCGCAGTGAAGGCCTTTTCAATCGCGACTTTGATTTTGTTCAGATTGAACGGAACTATGCTCCCGTCTCTTTTTTTGATGTTCAACATGTCTATTGAACCCCCTTGGAAAATGTGCCTCTTCATTATATCAAGCGCACGCAATATGTCAAGGACAAATCGCAAAATAAAGTGTGAAACTTTTTTGCGAAACACTACATATTGTGTTTTTGTCAAATTTTGGCATTTTTTGCAAAGTCCACTTTACGTGTATCGAAAACCGCATATTTTGCATATGTAACCGCTTATACGAAATTGCAATCCGCATTCTAACACATTGAATTGATTTTTGATTTTTTGTTGTCCGAAAAACCCTCACCACAACATATTGTGGTCTGCAAAAATCGAGCCCGGCATGCCGCCAAGACGCTTGAGGTTTCGGTTGAGATGTGGTATGATGTGTGACGGCGGACGGGAGAGACGTTGCGGCGGACAAATGATGAAAAGTTTGATTGAGGAAAAGAGGATCTTGCGTCCGTTTATATCGAGCAATCTGATGAGAATTATCGCAATCGTTTTGATGATGATAGGGCAAACGGCGGCGATGCTTTTGTTGTACAACAAAGTCACGTTCACCGAAGATGTGTCAAACGAGAAGTTGCTCCTTTACAAAAAGCTCATCACAATTGCAATGCCGTTGCTTTTGACAAGCATAATCACAAACATCGTACGTGAACCCGAAAAAATCAAAAAGTATGTGTTGACGTATCTCGTTATGGCGGTTATTTTTGCGGTTGCCGAGATAGTGTTTTTCTATGT
>CAVABL010000029.1:0-893 GCA_963586735.1 Firmicutes bacterium TM09-10 | reverse complement strand
TCGATGTGCAGGGCGAAACCACGGCGGAGGCGCATCAGATAAGTCAATTTTTGTTGACGTATTCGATGAGCAACTTCACAAATATGAACGTTTTTCTGGATTTGTTCTTGGCATCGCTCTTTGCGTTTTTCGTATTGTACACTCCAAAGAACGCAAGCAAAAAGAAACTCGTTTGTTTTCGCTTGGGTATGATTTTCCCGATTCTTTACGTGCTTGCGAGTTTTGTCATTCGCGGACTGTTCAAGATGGGATATTTTCCAATGAATGTCGAGCAGAGCGCATTTTTGGTGCATAGAAATTATCTTTGTTTCGTGTATTTTGCGGGCGTTGTCGTGTATCAAAAATACAGAAAGGCACTGTACGAAAAATACAACGACTATATGTCGTTTGACGAATACAAGCGTTCAACCGGCGGGCTTTGCTGCTACAACGCCATGCTCATTTTGTTTTTGATGATCTTGTGCCTTGTGGATTATCTTTTCGGACTTATTCCCAACGCGAACGCATTCGGCGTGGGGAAATCTTACGTGTTGATGTTCAGTTTGCTTTTGATTTTCCTCTTCAATTCGGAGCGAACGGAGCACAAACTTGCAACGAACGTCGTGTCGCTGTTTCTGTACATCGGGTTTGGCGTGGTTATATTCGTAGGGTACGCCGTCATTTTGGATCAGTGCTTGCAGTATATCGAAATGGTCGTGTCGCTCATCAAACTGATTTTGGGAATATAGATATATTTATTTCAATAAAAGTATACAAATCCAACTTTTAACGCCGTTTATTCCTTATTCTTCAAAAACAGCACGTTTTTCGTGTGGACATCACTGTATGAAAACGTGCGATTTTCGCCGTCGTCCAATTCAACCGTGAATATCGCTGGAAACAGAGCTGTGACC
>CAVABL010000028.1:0-12226 GCA_963586735.1 Firmicutes bacterium TM09-10 | reverse complement strand
ATGATATCCACGCTTTGCGTGGGTTGAGGTGGCAACTGCGTTGCAATGATATCGCCTGCGGCGATGATATCCTCACTGCGTTCGGATGAAATCGTGCAAGCACGATGATATCCAAACTGCGTTTGGGTTGTGGATGAATTGAAATTGTCCGCTGGCGCACGAAGTGCGCTTGCGCCGAAAGGCACGCCGTCAGCATTGCGGAGCAAAAATGGATATTGACATCAAGATTGATTTCGTGTAATATTGTAGATGTATAAAAATTTGCGTGCGTATACGCGTGGAAACGTGCACGTGCGCAATCACCAAACCCGAGGTGGAAATTATGAGAAATGGCAACAAAACAAGACAAATCTCGCTTGCAAAAATCTTTGTGCTTGCGCTTTGCTTCGCGTTGGTCTTTGCGGTGGCACTGTCGGCATCGGCAAACAGGATTGCTTTTGCTGAAACGAAAGAGTCTGAAAAAGACGGCGATGCATCGTTTGGTAGCGGTGTGGCAATATATGGCGATCACGGGGAATTGACGGGCATTGATTTCAATTATCCCGGAACATCTGCCAACA
The DNA here is from genome assembly GCA_963586735.1 of Firmicutes bacterium TM09-10. Lineage (GTDB taxonomy): Bacteria > Bacillota > Clostridia > Christensenellales > CAG-917 > CAG-475. Next base: position 11,666 of record CAVABL010000028.1, on the reverse strand, counting down.
CGACTTCTTGGACATGCACTGAAACGTATAACACGGTTGTGTCGTCGACATCCAACATACAGGTTTACAAAGAAACCGGCGATACAAAAATGTTCATCGAAACGGGCATTACGGGTGGATGGCAATTCGGTGTTTCAAACGCATATGCTGCTGCTCAATGTCATGGCGTCATCAATATAAACACTTCCGGTTTTATTGACCAAATGATACAAAACGACAACGTCACGGTCAAGGCGACCATTTCCATGTCGTTGGGTAAAGTTTCGTCATACGGCAACAATAAATTCTATTCGGCTGTTGCAGGGCCGAGCTTGCTTACCGCTCAAAAATCCTATCAATTGAGAGAGGATGGCGGCGATTCCAGTTATTCATATAATTATAAAAAGAGCGACAAAGAAGCTTCCGAGACGTTGACAACGGACACCGTAACGCTCGATTCAAATCACAAATATTTGTCTTTGGCAATGGGGCTCGGTTGGTCAATAAGAGGGTGGCCGCCGTACACCCCCAAAAGAGGAATCGATGTAAAAAATATAAAGGTTACCTACACGATTACTCACAACGGCAGTTTCACTGACAATGCCTCTTTGACGCTTGGCGACAATGCGGCCCCCGTTGCTTCTTCGGTATACGGCGTTGAAAACAGTTATGAACAAGGTACGAGCGGTTCGGGTTATGCTCCGTACGTCACAGACGCAAAGAATTCGCCGGTTTATTACGATTCGATTTCAAAAGGCATCAAAACGGACAGCATTGTCGACGGCGCAGGCAAATTGCAATCTTACACCAACACAAAACTCGGCGACATCACCGTTGACGGCACAAGCCACGCGTATTACAAATTCGCGCAGACGGAATACGTCGACGTTTACAATTATTCGGGTGAGGAGTCAATTCAGAGCGCAATAACGAAATACGGCGTGAACGCGGCAAAGTACATCGGCGTGGGCGATCGTCTGATCACGGGTATATCGGACGGAAAACTACAAACGTCGGTGACAAACGATTCCACGCACTTAAAATACGTTTCGGGCATAAAGACGGTGACCGTCAACGAAACGGTGTTCAATGTTTGGGACTCAACCGACAGGGCAAAGACCAAGGCTATTACGGTTGAAAACGATGCCGGCGATCAGGTTGTCGTCGGATATGCAAAACTCAATTATCAGAATCGCGGCAGGGTTGCCGTCATGATCTATATGACGACAAACGGCTCCGTTCAAACGGCCGTTGAAGATTACGGCAGTGCGAGCAACAAAACGAGAATCGAGTTTTCAGGCATCGACCTCACAAGTCCGACAAGCAATGTCGTGGACGGCAAGGAAACCGTCAACGGCGGCACGCAGGTTGCGCTTGACAACTTTGTCAAAGACAGCGCAAGCATCGCAAATCTTGCTTGGTATCGTCAAAACACGATAGCGGCGGAGGGCAGCATCGAGATTGTCGAGGACGACACGTCGGCGGGATATTCTCCTTACGTTTGGTTCTACACGGTCAATAGGGCGGACAGTCTTGCGGCGCTCAACGACATCGACGTCACCGAATTTGCAAACTATGCGGCGGTGAAGGCGGCGGGCATCAACCCCATTGCCTACGGTGAAATAAGTTCGTTCACCTACGATTTTGCCAACGGCGTTGCAAAGGCGTACGGCGGCGCGTGGCAGGGCAATCCCCAAAGCATAACCGACAACGTCACGGGACACGGATATTATCGATTCACGTTTTACATATTCGACCTTGCGGGCAACAAGGGCAGCGTCAAGTCGTTCTATATGAAAGTCGACTACGACAAGCCCGAGTATACGCTTGAGTATACTGTCGGGTCGGGAGATAATGCAACAAAAATTAATGCGAGTGACAACGGCAAGTGGGCAACCGACGACGTCACGCTGACGTTCACGTTGACGGCGGGCGGTTTTTCGGGTTATACGTTCAGATTCGAAGACGCAAGCGGCGCAATGCACGCTCTTGTCGTCAACGGTCTCGGCGAGTATTCGGGCGACGAATACGTTGCCGCATTGATCGATTATCTCACCACGTCGTCAAGCACGTCGACGGTGAACGAAAACAAAGTCACGCTGAACATAAACGGACAAAGCGTTGTCGTCACCTATTCGCTCGTTGACGGAAAGAGCGCGTTTACGTTCGCGATTCCCGCGCCGTCAACGGCGTATTACGAGTGGATCACGTCGTTCTCGGCGTTTGAGGGGCAATACTCCAACATCAACGCTATCGACAGCGACGATCAACTCGTCGAGTATATCAACAACAACTGGAAGGGCGGCGTCAAAGTGCTCATCGACAAGGTCGCTCCGACGCTTCCGCGCCTCGAGGACGAGGAGGGCTATTTGTCGGCGTTGACGGAATATTCCATTCCGACGACGAGAAATTGGTATACGACCTCATACGATATGACCGCAATCCTCGCATTCAACGACGTCATCACGTCTTCGGATTACGCGAGCGGCTTGAAAGTCCACTATGCAATCAAAGCGATCGTGAACGCCAACGACCTCAATGCGTTCAAGGGCACGATAGAGAGCAAATTCGCAAGCGTTGACGCGAGCAAGACGGACAACGAAATCGCAGTGGATCTCGGGGTTGACAGATATATCCTCGTGCGCGGAAACGAACTTGCCGGCGACACGACGTCCTTTGAGTTCAACCTTTTGTCTCAAAAGAACGCAGGCATGCGCTTGCTTTACGTGTGGGTTGAGGATCAGGCGGGCAACTTCTCCGAAATCAACAAATACTACATCTTCGTTGACGCAAACACTTACTCCGTGTCGGCGTCCGTCAAGAGCAATGCGACGCTCGAAAGCGGTTTTGCAAGCATTGCCGTGACAAACGAGGAAGGCGTTGCAATCACGCAAGCCAAGAGAGGACAAACAATTCGATTCAACTTCAATTTTGCAAATTCGTACGTTCCGTACGCATTCACGCAAAACGGCAACAAACTGCTTGAAAACTACACGCAAAATCGTGTGTGGACGGTTGCAAGCGACAACGGAAACAGTCAATATCTCAATGTCGGCGCAATCGACGGCGACGGCAACGGCACGCTTACGCTCGTTTTCGACGACGTGAACGATTTGTCAGACATGGTGAATTCGTCTTCGCAAAAGAAACACGCGTTTGAACTTTCGGCAAGAAGAAACGTCACCTACACCGTCACGAACAGAACAGTAGGTTACACCGCAAGCAAGGTGAACGTCGGCGATTACACGGTCCCCGACTATGCGGCGGCAAACAACGCGTTCGTTTATAGATTCGTGGATGAGGACTGCAATTTGCTCTATGTGTCCGCAGAGGACGAGAGTGCGACCACAACCGTTTTGGAAGAGGCAAAGACGGACGATTCGGGCAATCCCGTTTTCTTCGTGCCAACGAACGTCGGCAGTTATCACGTCATCATTTACATCCCCAAAGACAACGGGAATTTCGTCACCGACGATTTCGCAATGGACGAGAGCGGAACGCAAATTTTCACCGCAATCCCGTTCGATATCGTCAAGGGCAAGGCGGTCGTCACCGTTCATGAATCCACAAGTCAGTACGGTCTTGCTCAAAGCGCGATTCTCGAGATGCTCACCTACGACGTTTCGGGCATCGACAAAGACAAACTCGAATCCGAGCACATCACGGTGCAACTCGGTTTCAAAACGACTCTTGCACAAGGCGCAACTTACGCCGTCGGCTCGTACGAGATAGTCAACGTTGCGGCAGATTCGACCTATTCGCAAGCGACGAACTACGAAGTCATATTCAAGAGCGCGCAACATACAGTCACGCCGCGCACGGTCGTGGTTGACGCGTGGAGCGCAAGCAAACAATACAAGGACAACGACCCCGAATTCAGTTTCGGCGTCGAAATTGCTCGGTTCGACAACCTCTACAAGAGCGCAGAGGACATCGTTGCGGAAATCTTTGACGGTTACCGCAAAAACGAGGACGTCACGGAAAGCGGCTACGCAATCTATTTTGCAGACGGCAGAATAAGTCGTGTCGCGGGCGAGGGCGTGGGCGCGTACAATTTTGAAAGCAACGCGAGTTTGTTTGACGTCAACACCAACTATTCGGTCACCGTTCAAACGTCAAAGCACAAATTCAACGTTGAAAAGCGCGTCGTCACACTTGACGTGAGCGGTCAATCGAGCACGTTCAAATTCGGCACGGAAATCAATCAAGCGTTGCTTTCTTCAATCAAACCGACTTACAAAATCTCCGCAACCGACATGGTCGTTGCAAGCGAAATCGAAGCGTTGTTTGCAAACGGCGCAACGCTCACCGTCGCAGGTGACGGCTCGACTGTCACGGCAGAGGGATATTCCGCGGCGTACGAATATGCAATCGCGCTTGGCGGCACTCTCACCGACGGCAACGTTCAGATTGCTCTCGGCGAGGACACGGCGTATATCGTTTACGTCACCGAGCAGGGCATAGTCGTCGTCAGCGTCAAGGACGGCGTTGCGTTTGAATTTGCTTACGGTGATGCGTGGAGCGCAAATTTAATCACGTTTGACAAGGACAAATTCAATGTTGAAAGCGACGGCGATTTGCCCGAGTACACCGACATTGCGTGGACGACGAGCATTGCAAACGGCACTATTCTCGGCGCAGGAAAATACGTCGTCACAATCACCGGCGCAACGCTCAAAAACGGCGACGCGACGCTTGGTAGCAAAGTGTCCGTCGAGCCGATTACGATCACCGTAAACCCCGCAAAAATAGTCGTCAGACCGACGACGAGCAAGACGAGCAAAGTCTACGGCGAGGAGGAGAGCGCGTTCGGAATCGGGTTTGAAATCGCAACCGTAAACGGCAAGGCGATTGCAACGGACGGAACGTATGCGAACGTTGCGTATGCGGACATCCTCAAGGCAGTCGGCGGCGCGTACGTCAGAGCAATCTTCGAGAGCGACGGCACTCGCGTGAGCTTTGCAAGCAGATACGACGACACGACAAAGAGCGACAAGACAATCAACGGCACGAACGGAAGATATTACGGCATTGCCGTCGGCACGTCGTTCTATTCGACAAACCAAAACTTCACCGTCGTTGCCCAAGCCGACGCGGACACGAAACTCGAAATCACTCCGTATGAGCTTACGATGCATACGAAATATTTTGTCGGCATCGGCAAAGCGTATGACGAAACCACCGACGTTCCTTACGGCGACGTCAAGATGTATTTGACGTCAAAGATTTTGTTGCTTGCAACCGACGACGTCACGCTCACCGCAAGCGCAAGTTACAGCAACGCAAACGCCGGCGAAAGAAATATTACGTTTGAAAAATTCGTTATCAACGGCACGAAAGCACACAACTATACGCTTGCCTATGTCGAAAATGACGGCAAAGATTCAGCCGTAAGCGGCGATGACAACGGAAAAATCACCGCCGATACGAAAGTCGTGATAATTTGGTGCAACAACGAGGCCGGCGGGGACATGATCAAGATCTCGGCGGGCATAATCAAAGTCATCAAGGACAACGTCACCATCACCAAACAGTACGACAACACCAACGCGCTCATCGTTGACAACATAATCTTTGCGGACGCAGAGGGCACGAAATCGCTCGCAAACGCAAAGAAGGTATTGATTGAAGACGAAAGCGATTCGTTCTCGGGTGCGGAAGTGAACAAAAAGTACGTCGTTAACGTCACGGTGTTCTTTGCGTTTGAAAATATCGACTTGTTCGATATCACTTACGGCGACGATCCCGACATCGTCATCACCAAGGACACGTACCACAGCGTCAAGGGCATCACGATCGAATTGAAAAACATGTCCGCGTCCATCACGCAACGCGTTTTGGGCAAAGACAGTTTTGAATCAATCAAGGCAATCGACCACGACTACAACGCAAGCACGAACGTCGATATGACCTACACTCTCAAAGCGGGCGCGCTCGCAGACGGCGACAAGGAACAAACCGTCGGTTTGAGACTGTTCGGCAAGTCGGCAAGCAAAGACGCAGGCACTTATTCGGTGTCCGTTGACAGCGCAACCGTCATCGACAGCAACTACACCGTTGACGTTGCGTCCATTAGAACGGCGTTCACCAACTTGCAAGTCGTCATTTCAAAGGCAAGACTTATCCCCGACGTCACGTTTGCATCCAGAGAGTACGACGGCACGAGCAACGTCACGGTGAACGAGGACGAACTTGACGGCACGTTCACGACGTTGCATTACGCCGACAATCTTGAAGACGAACTTGAAAAAATCACTTACGTCACGACGTCTTTGCCGAAGTTTGCGCTTTCGCTCAACGGAAGTGCGGACGCAAACGTGCAAGCAAACGGCATGCACAACGTGTCGGTGAGCGGGCTCAAAATCGCGTGCGAGGACGAGAGTATACTTAAAAACTACGTCCTCGAAGGCTCGAGATACAGCGCGGTTGACAAAAAATACAACGTCATCAGCGACGATGTCACGGTCGGCGACGTTGCGGACTACGAAATCATCGACGCAATCGAGTTGAGCAAAAAGAGAATCAACTTGCTCACGAACGACTTCGACGTGAAAAACAAGATCTACGACGGCACGACCAACGCGAGCATAACGATCACGATTTCCGAAACGGACGGAAGAATCGTCAAAGAGCACGCCGATTTGCTTGAAATTCTCGCAACGGGCAACTTTGCAAGAAGACAGAGAGGCGCAAACATAGCAATCAACAATCTCGTTTCCACTCTCCGAATCAGAGACGGTTTGAGCGATGAGGATTACGCCCTTGCAAGCGAGGCGATTGCAAACTACGAACTCGTGCAATTCAGGGGCGCTATCACCGGCGATATCGTGCAACGTCCGTTGCGCATCGACACGCAACTCGGTGAAAAAGAGTACAATTCCGACGAAGCAGTCATCAAGAGCGGCATCGTCTACACGTTCACGAACATGGTGAGCGGCGACGAAAAATATTATGCGGTGCAAACCAAAAACGGCGCGTACTATTACGACAAGAACGTTGCCCTCAAACAAAACGACGACGGATCTGTCTTTTTCGACGAAAACGGAAACGTTGAGGTCGTCGGCAAGAGCGGCGCGGCGTACGGATTGCTCCTGCAAAATATTAAGGAAAAATATGATAATTATATATTAGTATATAGTACTAATACGGCAATCGCAGGCAAGGACGCGCAGGCATACTTGCTCGAAGACGGCTCAATCGTCTATGAAAAACCCGCAGACGAAACGACTGTCAAAGAGTTCTGGTATGCGCTCGAAACCGCAAAATATTACGTTCTCGCAACCGACGAGACGACGCTTGCTTCCGCAGAAGAGGCAAACGCGGTCATCGGATTCTACAAGGTCGACGGCGAAGACGCATATCTCGTTACAAACGACTTTGCGCTTGACGGCGGCGCTCTCAAATCGGGCGTTTACGCTCTCGAGGACGAAACGAACTATTTGCTCGGCGAAGGCAAGATTTTGCGGCGCACCGCGTCGATAAGAGCAAGCGGAATCGAAAGAATCGAAAGAGCGGACGGAATCGACGTTTACACGAAGAATTATGACGGCACGGATATCTTCTTCGGCAAACAGGGCGTGGATTACAAATTCTCGGCGAGCGCGGTTTCAAACGTCGTCCAAGGCGACGATGTCAGAATCGACAACATTTCGGCAAAATTCGACAGCGCGTTTGCCACGGCAAAATACGTCGTGTTCACGGCAAGCGGCATCGTCGGCTCGGATGCGTTCAACTACACAATCGAGGGCACGAAAGCAAGCGTCGAAGTCAAACTCTCGGGCAAAATCGTTGCAAGAACAATCAACGCTTATCTTGCGGATTCCGATGCCGAATACGGCGTTGCGACGGGCAAATACGACGGCAATGTCACTTACAAACTTGTCGGAAACGACGGCACGGAATACGTCCTTGACAACAGATACGCAAGCGACACGGCGTTCTATATGAACTTCAAACAATATCTCGTTGCAGTTGGATTCATCGCAAACGAAAACGACGATATAATCGACAACGCAAGCGCGCTTGCACTTGCAAAATACACCTGCAATCTCGACGGCGACAAGTATATCAACGCGGGTGAGGGCGAAGTTGGCGAATATATCCGTATCGGCGGTGAGGCGGGTGACAGAATTTCGTCGCTCCCGCAAGCGTACGTTTCGTTTGCGTCGATGATGCCTGTCGCAGGCAGCAAGTCGACGTCTTACGTCCTCAAAAACGGCAATGCAAGCAACTACAACTTCTCCTACAAGTACGACGGCACGGACGAAAGCACCGTCACGGTTGTCAAAAAGAACTTGTACGTCACGACCGACACGAACGCATACACCGCAGTTTACGGATCGTTTATGACGGAAGACGGCAAACTCACGTTGAAAGTCGGCTTGAAATATCTTGACAAGAACGGCGCAAACGGCATCGTGTTCAGTCAGGTCGTCAACAGACTGTTCTCAAACGGCTCGACGAGTTATTTGCCCGTCGTGCGCATAGGCTTGTACGATTCGCAAACGGACGAAACCACCGAGCTTACGCAAAGCGCAAAGATTTCAAAAGACCTCAAAGACGGACAATATTACGTGCTTTATTTGAAGACGCCCGACGGATTCGATTCGCTCACCGGCGACATCTTGAACTACAACGTCATCGTTGCGGTTGCAGAGAGGGTGACTCTCAAAGACGTTGACGGCGTGAAGAAACTTGCGTTCGACATGGGCGACGTCACTCTCAACACCGCAAGCGTTGAAATCGTTCTTCCCGAAATCACGGACGTGAGCGTCGGCAGCGACACCGAAAACGAGTTCAGATACACGTTCTCGATTGACGGCAACGGCAACGCGGTCAATCGTTTGCACGATGTCATTCAAGGCGAACTCGACACCGACGAAATCGTCTTTGTGGACGCAAACGGCAACGAACTCACGCCCGCACTTGCAGGAACGTACAGCGGCGTCATCAAAGTCAAACGCTATATCAATGCAAACGGCGAGTACGTCAGCGAGAGCGACAAGGATGACAACGGTTATTTCATCGAGTGGAACAGCGGCGTCAACACCAAGAGCGTCATCATCGACAAAGCGGACGTCGGTCTCAAAGCGACGAGCGTCAGCGAGTACTACAACGGCGAAGCTCATTCGTATGCGTCGAGCGGCATGAACACGAACAGAATTTCCTACAACAAACTTCTGAGCGGTTCAAGCACGTCGGGCGGCACGGCACTCTTTATCAACGAGGACTACACAATCTCTTACGAGCGCATCGAAGACGACGGCTCTTACACGGCAGTTGCGCAAAAAGACGTCGTGAACGCAGGCAAATACAGAATCACTGTCAAACTCACCGACAAATTCTTGAGCGGCACGGTCGGCAAAAACTACAACGGCGCAAGTGCCATTGCGGAACTTCAAGTGCTCAGGGCAATCGTCAACGTCAAATTCAGTGCGGTCGGCGACAGTGTGAGCAAGAGCGTTGATGCAAGAAGTTCGACGACGACGTTCACGGGCGAGTACAGCGAGGGCGCAACCTACATCGATTACACCGTCGCAATGGACGAGCAAAGTTCCGCCGCGCCGGTTGTCCAAAAGGACGACACGAAACTCGTCGGGCTTGACGACATCCGCAGTGCAGGCAGATATCCGTTCACGATTGAACTTGTCAAGGAAGGCTACAATCCTGCAAACTACGTGTTCTATCCCGGTTTCGGCACGCTCGAACTTTCAACCAAACAAATTTCCTCGGTTGACGGCTCGTCAATCGAAGTCACCGGCGGAAACGGCGTCGTTGCAAACAGGCTCGAAGTGAAGGAAATCAAGAGCAATCACGTCAGCGCAAACGACATGTCTTATCTCGAGGCTGTCGAGCAGTACGTCGAAATCATGAAGCAGAACGCAAACCTTGAAAACGTCAGAGTTGCCGCAGTGCTCAGAGTCAATCTCTATCTCAACGACTCTCTCGTGTTGCTCGGCGATGAAACTATCGTCACGGTTGCGCTCCCCGACGAAGTCAAGGACCTTGACGGCAAGACGATATACTACGTCAACGAAAAGGGCGGACTCACGAAACTCACGGACTACACGGTGAGCGACGGCAAGTTGACTTATTCGACAAACTACATCAACGGACTCGTGTTCGTCGACACCGCTCCTCAACAACTCGAAAAGTGGAAAGTGCACACGATTATCCTTGCGGCAGTCTTGTTTGCGGTGCTTGTATGCACGGTCACGATTGCGGTGATTGTCAAAAAATCAAAACTCAAAAAACTCATTTGACGAGATATCGGGCGGCGCGAATGCGTCGCCCGATTGCTTAAAAGCGCACTCTTTGTCAAGTCGGCGCATACGTTAAATCTCAAACGCTTCAAGCAAGGCACACTTGTTTTTTTGCAATCAAAATACGGGTGCGCAAACGAAAAACCACACGCCGTTTTTTATGTGTGGAAAAACATACGAAACGCAAACGAACCGCGCAAATTGTGCGCAAATTTGGAAATATTAAACGCATTTTTAATAAACAACCTTTGATTTTTGCACTTGAAATAACGGTTTTTGAGTGGTATAATTGACATACAGTTATACGATATACGGAGAGTGCTATGACAAAAGTTGCAGTCGGTTGCGATCACGGCGGTTTTGTGTTGAAAGACGCAGTCGTCGATGAACTTCAAAAACTCGGAGCGGAAGTCGTGGATTTCGGTTGTTTTTCGACCGATTCCGTCGATTATCCCGAATACGGCCTCAAAGTCGCAAACGCAGTTGCGCAAAAGAGGTGCGATCTCGGCGTCGTGATGTGCGGCACGGGCATTGGCATATCCATTGCCGCAAACAAAGTCAAGGGCATACGCGCCGCGGTTTGCACGAACACGTTTATGGCGGAGATGACAAAACGCCACAACAACGCAAACGTCATTGCGCTCGGCGGCAGAGTGATCACTCCCGACGAGGCAAGGGCAATCGTCAAGGCATGGTACAAGGCGTCGTTCGAGGGCGGCAGACACCAAAGACGCGTTGACATGATTTCGGACATCGAAAACGGACGGTGAGTTATGATTGACGACGTTTTGAAACAGATACGAGAAGCCGAATCCGAGGCGGACGAAATCGTCGCAAAGGCGCAAAATCGGGCAAAGCAAATCGTGCAGGAGGCGGAAATTGCCGCCGAAAAGCAAAAGAAAAACACGGTTGCGCAATGCCGTGACGACAGGCGCAATGCGCTTTCAAAAGCCGAAACGAACGCTCGAAAAAGACGTGACGACATTCTCCGCAAAGGGCAAAAATCCGCCGACGAACTTGCGATGAATCACAATCTTGCCGCAAGCGAAAAGGCGGACGAACTTTGCGCGGCGCTCGTTGCAAAATACACGGGCGAAACTCAAGAAAACTGACCTTAAAAACTTATGATTGTTGAGATGAAAAAACTGGTGCTTGTCGCGCACAAGTCGGACAGGCACAAATTGTTCAAGGCGCTTCAACGCACGAAAAACGTTGAAATCGCAAAAACGCACGACATCGACGATACCGTGCGACTTGACAATTCTTCGTCTTGCGAGCATATCAGGGCGCAAATGGCAAGGATAGATTTTGCGTTTGCGTATTTGCGTGACCAGAGAAAAGTTGCCGAAAAGTACGCAAAGGAAACCGAAAAAACCGAATATCCCTACATTTACACTCCAATCAAAACTCCTCCCGTTTCCAAAA